>NZ_BAABIL010000245.1:0-726 GCF_039542765.1 Kineococcus glutinatus | reverse complement strand
TAAGCCGGTGGTTTGTTTTGCCCCTATAAGGGGCTGTTACCGGCAGCATTTCATGCTTCGAACTTTCTTTCTCGTGCACCAATTTTCACAGCTGGTGCTAAAGCACCTTACTTTTTGCTTTTGTTTACTTGCTCTCCCGTAAACGGGTCTACAAATTCTTTAATGCTTATTTGGTCTGCCATGTAATCTTCTTTTAATTGATTTTTTATATATTCTTGTATTTTTTTCGCATTTTTTCCTGCTGTATCTACATAATATCCTCTGCACCAAAAATGTCTATTTCCGTATTTGTATTTTAAGTTTGCATGTCTATCAAATATTATCAAACTACTTTTTCCTTTTAAATAGCCCATTGTTTGAGATATGCTGTATTTCGGTGGAATTTCTAACAACATATGAATATGGTCTGGACAACATTCTGCTTCTATTATGCTTATTCCTTTTCTATCACATAAGTCCCTTAATATTTTTCCTATATCTTGTTTTAACCTTCCATATATTACTTGTCTTCTATATTTTGGAGCAAATACTATATGATACTTACAATTCCATGATGTATGTGATAAACTATTATTATCCATTTAGGATACCTCCCTTTTCTGTCTATGCTACTGCCAGTAACATAAATAGTTTATCATGGGAGGTTTTTTGCTTGAAGCTAAAGCTTATTTTTCTACCACCAGCATAGCTGGTGGTTTATTCATGCTAAAGCGCACAATAAAAAAA
>NZ_BAABIL010000244.1:0-2278 GCF_039542765.1 Kineococcus glutinatus | reverse complement strand
GGCGCAGCCCGCAGGCCGGCCGTCCGGGGCAGGGCGGTTCGGGCGTCAGGCCGGACCGGCGACCGGCCGGCGCATGCTGACCCGCGGCCACGCCTCCAGCCCCCGCTCCCGCTCGTGGCGGCGCACGGCCAGCAACCCGGGACCGGCCTCCTCGTCCGGCACCACCGCGAAACCGAGCCGGGCGTACCACGGCGCGTTCCACGGCACGTCGGCGAACGTGGTCAGCGTCACGGCGGTCAGCCCGTGCTCGGCGGCCCAGCCGTCCGCGGCCTCGAGGAGCCGGCCCCCCAGCCGCCGGCGCGCCCACGCCGGGTGCACCGAGACCTGCTCGACGTGGGCGGCGCCGTCGACGACGTCGAGCAGCAGGTAGCCGACCGGGACGTCCTGCTCGTCGGTGGCCACCCACGCACGCCCCCGCGCCCGGTGGGCCGCCAGCTCCGCCGTCGTCGGCGGTTCGTCGTCGGCGACGGCGTCCATGCCGAGGTCGCGGAAGGGCTCCCCGGCAGCGCGCTCGACGTCGCGCAGCCGGGGCAGGTCCTGCGGGCGGGCGAGCCGGATCACACCGCACGATCGCACGGGGGACGGTGACCGGGCCCGCGGTTTCCACGCCGTCGAGCAGGTCAGCAACCTCCGACCGGGTGGCGCCGGCGACGTACCTTACGAGCCGGTCGACCCACCGGCACCGCCACCGGCACCAGCGGTGGCGCCACCGCTGTCGGCACGGCGCACCGTGCTACCGGTGATGTCGACCGGCACGAGGCGGGCCCGCTCCCGGGGCGACTCGTTCGGCGGGTGCAGCACGAGGTAGTCGGCGCCGCTCGTGGTGCGCAAGATCATGCCGTGTCCGCCGTCGCGCTCCCAGACGAGGTCGGGCTGCTGCGCCCACGGGCCCGACACGTCACCCGAGGCCGAGGTCGCGAGGCCCATCGCGTAACCCTCCTCACCGAAGCTGGACCACAGCATGAGCAGCGCTCCCCCACCGGACCGGAGGACGAAGGGGCCGTCGGTGAGCAGCGGGTCCCGGGCCAGCCGCAGGGCGGCCGGTGGCTCGGCACCGTCGGGCAGCCGCAGAGGGCGGCTCCAGGCCGCGTCGGATGCGCGGAACAACAGGTGGGGTTCACCCGCGGCCCGCGAGAGGTCGGCGGTCAGCTCCAGGGCGTACATCTCACCGTCGGCGATCGCCGGTGCACCACCCGGGGTTCCCTCGGCACCGCGGCTGTAGATCAGCCACGGCCGCTGCTGGTCGTCCACGAAGAAGGTGCCGTCCAGGCCGGGGACACCGGCGGGCGTGACCGGCCCCCGGCTCCACGGCTCGAACGGGCCGGTCGCCGCGTCGCCGACCAGGACGGCCACCCCGCGCGCCCCCGCGCGGGAGGGCAGGAACGTCGCGAACACGAAGTACCTGCCGGCGTGCTCGTGCAGCTCCGGCGCCCAGAACTGTGAATCCGACCAGAAGTCCGCGGGTGGGCGGAACGCGGCGATGGGGCCGGACCAGCGTTCGAGGTCATCGCTCACGCAGCAGTCGAAACCCGTCGCCGGCCCACCCCGGACGTTCGCGTCCGTGGTGCCGTGGAGCACGGAGGAACCGTCGCGGGTCTCGAGGATGAAGGGATCTCTGATGCGGATGTCGTCGAGCGTGCTGCTCATGGCTGGACCTCGCGTCGTCGGGAGTGATCACCGGTGGCTTTCCTGCGACCGCCGCCGACCGAGGCCACCGACGATGCCGCGCCCTCGACCACCGACAGGACGGCGCCACGGGCGGATGGGTGGTCACGACTCCCCGGTCACACCCTGGGCGCCCGAGCGAGCCGAGAACGAGGCGTCGCCCGTGCCCGACGGCGCCGCACGCAGACATCGCGGCAGGTGTCCACCGGCACCTTCCCGGGTGCGCGACGTCGCGGCAGGGTGGTCGGGTGGTCGTCGAGGGTGTCGAGCGGGCGGTCTTCGGCGCCGTCGGGGCGGGCGAGGTGGACGCCTGGCTGGACGGGCTCGCGCGTCGCTGCCTCGGCGCGCCGCTGCGGCTGGTGACCTTCCGGTCCGGGCGCGTCTCCGCCGTCTACGGCTGCCGGCTCGACGACGGCCGCGAGGTCGCCGTCAAGGTCCACCGCGCCGGTGCGGACGTCGGGTACCTGACCGCGGCCGTGCGGGCGCAGCGCCACCTCGCGGCGGCCGGCTACCCCTGCCCGCGGCCGCTGCACGGGCCGGTCGTGCGCGACGGGCGGGCGGTGGTGGTGGAGGAGCTGCTGCTGCGCGGCGAGCCCGCCGACGCCACCGAGCC
>NZ_BAABIL010000243.1:0-5960 GCF_039542765.1 Kineococcus glutinatus | reverse complement strand
CCCGTCGCCCCGGTCGCGCCCGCCCCCGTCGCGCCGCCACCGGCCGCGGCGGCACCGGCCGCGCCCGCCGCCGCGCCCGCCGCGGGCCAGAGCCAGGGCGGCCAGTCCGCCACCGAGGCCACGGTCCGCGTCGACGTCGAGCTGCTGGAGACCCTCGTCCGCCTCGCCGGCGAGCTCGTCCTGGCCCGCAACCAGATCCTGCAGCGCGCCAGCTCCCTGCGCGACGAGGACCTCACCCGCGCCTGCCACCGCCTCAACCTCGTCGCCAGCGAGATGCAGGAGGGCGTCATGCGCACCCGCATGCAGCCCATCGAGCACCTGTGGTCCAAGCTGCCCCGCGTCGTCCGCGACCTCGGCAACATGCTCGGCCGCAAGATCAAGCTCGAGATGGAGGGCAAGGAGACCGAGCTCGACCGCACCCTGCTGGAGGCGGTCAAGGACCCGCTGACCCACATCGTGCGCAACGCCGTCGACCACGGCATCGAGCCGCCCGAGGTCCGCCGCGCCGCCGGCAAGGTCGAGACCGGCACCCTGCGCCTGCGCGCCGCCCACGAGGGCGGTCAGGTCCTCGTCGAGGTCCGCGACGACGGCAAGGGCATCGACCCCGCGGTCATCGGCGCCAAGGCCGTCGAGAAGGGCCTGGTCAGCCAGGCCAAGCTCGAGACGATGACCACCAACGACGTCCTGCAGTTCCTCTTCATGCCGGGCTTCTCCACCGCCGCCAAGGTCACCAACGTCTCCGGCCGCGGCGTCGGCATGGACGTCGTCAAGACCAACATCGAGCGCATCGGCGGCTCCGTCGACGTGGAGTCCACCCCCGGGCAGGGCACCATCTGGCGGCTGCGCATCCCGCTGACCCTGGCGATCGTGCCCGCCCTCACGGTGGAGTGCGCCGGGGAGCGCTACGCGATGCCGCAGGTCAACCTGCTCGAGCTCGTCAGCCTCGACTCCGAGCGCATGGCCAACGCCATCGAGGACGTCGCCGGCGCCAAGGTGTACCGCCTGCGCGGTGCGCTGCTGCCGCTGGTCCGCCTCGACGAGGCCCTCGGCCTGCAGCGGCCGGCCGGGGAGGAGGAGCCGCACCGGCTCGTCATCGCCGTGCTGGAGTCCGACGGCCGCCGCTTCGGCCTCGTCGTGGACCGCGTCCTGGACACCGAGGAGATCGTCGTCAAGCCGCTGTCGGGGGTGCTCAAGAGCATCGGCAGCTACGCCGGCGCCACCATCCTCGGCGACGGCCGGGTCTCGCTGATCCTCGACGTGCAGTCCCTGGCCCGGCGCACCATGCGCTCGGAGGGCCTGGAGCACGCCTCCGCCGCCGCGCAGGCCTCGGCCGCCGCCGCCGGTGGCGACGAGCAGCGCCTCCTGGTCGTCGGTCTCGGCGGCAACCGGCGGGTCGCCATCCCGCTGGAGGTCGTCACCCGGCTGGAGGAGTTCAAGGTCGCCAACATCGAGCGCGTCGGCCGCCGCGAGGTGGTCCGCTACCGCGGCGAGATCCTGCCGCTGGTCCGGCTGTCCGACCACCTCGGTGGCGGCTTCCGCGGCTACGACGAGCAGGAGCAGGAGTCGCTGCCGGGCGTCGTGTACTCCGCGCGGGGGCGCAGCGTCGCCATCGTCGTGGACGAGATCGTGGACATCGTGTCGCAGCAGTCCGCGCACAGCGACATCGACGACTCCGGCCTCGTCGGCTCCGCGGTCATCCGCGACCGGGTCACCGAGCTGCTCGACGTGCGCTCGGCGATCCTCGCGGCCGACCCGAACTTCTTCTCCGCCGAGGCGCGCGCCGAGTTCGCCGCCGCCACCGCCGAACTGGGGGTCTGATGTTGTCGACGCAGTACGCCACCTTCCACCTGGCCGGGCACCTGTTCGGCGTGGAGGTGCGGCGGGTGCAGGAGGTGCTCACCGAGCAGCCCCGCACCCCCGCCCCGCTCGCCCCGCCCGCCGTCGCCGGCCTGATCAACCTGCGCGGGCAGGTCGTCACCGCGCTGGACCTGCGCCGCCGGCTGCGGCTGCCGGACCGCCCCGAGGGCCAGGTCGCGATGAACGTCGTGGTCCGGGCCGCGGAGGAGGTCTGGAGCCTGCTGGTGGACTCAATCGGCGGGGTCATCGAGGCCGCCGACGCCACGTTCGAGCCGCCGCCGGACACGCTGAACGGGCCGGTGCGCGAGCTCATCCGCGGTGCGTACAAGCTCGACGACGCGCTGCTGCTGGTGCTCGACGTCGACAAGGTGCTCGACATCGAGGACGTGCTCGCCGCCTGAGCCGGCGCGCGACCCGAGGGCCGGGATCCCCACGAGGGGGTCCCGGCCCTCGCCGCATCCGAGGCGCCCGCCCTGGGGCGCCCTCCTCCGGGTTCGGGCGCGTTGGAGAGGGTGCTGGGGCGCCCATCTCCGGGTTTGGGCGCGTTGGGAGGGGCTTGCCGGAAGGGTCGCGGGGTGCCGCCGCGCGGGTCGCGCCGCGCGACGCCGTGCACCCGTTCGCGTGACGTTGCGTGGGGGATGGTTTCACGCGGTGCCATCGTGGGGATCCCGGTCGATCCAGGAGGTCCTGCCATGCACTACTCGTTGGTCAGCTCGCCGGTCCTCGGCTTCGACCTCGTCCGCCTGCCCGGCGGCGACTCCGTGGCCGAGGTGCTGCTGCGCGGGCTCGCGGCCACCCCGAACGACCTCGCCGTGCTCGCCGAGGGCCACGACGCCGTCCTGCGCGAGCGGGCCTGGGACCGCGTCCGGGAGATCACCGAGAACGTCCCGCGCATGAAGGACGTCCTGGCCCAGGTGGCCTCCGGCCTCGCCGGCGGGGACTTCGCCGAGGAGGTCGTCGGCCCGCGCGTCGAGGCGGGCGTGGTGCGCGTCCTGCAGGCCAGCACCGTCGCCGACGCCGACGCCCTCGTCCGGCTCGTGCACCACGACGTCCTGGACTGGACGTGGACGCACGACGGGGGCGTGGGCGTGCGCACCGATCAGGCCTCGCGGGCCGCGGAGGTGCTGGCCGACGCTGCCGTCTCGGCGTACCTGTCGTCCTGGCTGCCCGCCGACCTGCGCCGCAACCTCGCCCGGCCCTACCTGGCGGCGGTGCGCTCGCTGCCGGGCCTGCAGCGGACCCCGGCCGGGCTCGGCCACGCCCAGGCCGGCGCGGTGGAGCTGCTGGCGCTGCTGGCCTCCCTCGACGCCGACGACCGCGCGCGCCTGCGGGCCGCGGCGCAGGCGGTGCGCGCCAGCGGTGGTGCGTGGGCGTCCGCGGTGCACGACGCCTCGTGGGCGGTGCACATGTCCGACCGGGTGCGCACGGCCGCCGAGGCCCAGCTGCTGGCGGTGCGGGCGTTCCGCGCCGGGGGGCTCGACGCCGCCGACGGGGCGAGCGGGGTGTGGAACGCGGTGAGCGGCGCCCTGCACGCGGAGGTCGTCGCGGACATGCTCGGCAGCGAGTCGCGCGAGATGCTGCTGCGCCCGTGGGAGGCGGCCTTCCCGCCCGCGCCGCCGGCCCCCCCGACGCTGGGCTGAGGCCCGGGGGCGCTCCGGGCACCCGGGGCGCCCTGGGGCGCCCGAATCCGGAGATGGGCGCGGAACGGGTGGCACGGGAGCGCCGAAACCCGGAGATGGGCGCGGAACGGGTGGGTCTAGGGCGCGCAAACCCGGAGATGGGCGCGGTGGCGGCCCCGGGGTGTTCGCCGTGGGGGAACGGGCATTGCCCCGTAAGCCCTGCAAGCGTGTAATCAACGCATGAGCGACATCACCGCGTGGTTCCGGGGCCGGCTGCCCGCCGACTGGTTCGAGCAGGTGCCCGAGATCGGCGTCGACCGCGAGGAGATCCTCGTGGTGGGCCGCGTCCCGGCCCCCGAGCAGCAGGACGAGCAGCAGGACGGGCAGGGCGACGACACCGCCCGGCGGCAGGCCGAGGCCGGGCGCATCGCGCGCTTCCGCGAGGACACCCGCGCCCGCCGGATGCAGATCGCCGACGAGGCCGAGCGCCGCTTCGGCCGCAAGGTGGCCTGGGGCGCCGCCTGCGGCGAGACCCGCACGGTCTTCACCAGCCTCGCCGTGCCCGTCATGACCCGGCTGCGCCAGCCCGAGCGGCAGGTGCTCGACACCCTCGTCGCCGCCGGCGTCGCCCGCTCCCGGGCGGAGGCGCTGGCGTGGTGCGTGCGGCTCGTCGGCCAGCACGAGGGCGACTGGATCGAGCGGCTGCGCGCCGCCCTCGTCGCCGTGGAGGAGGCCCGCGCCGCCGGCCCGGCCTGAGCCCGCACCGGCCGGCGCCGGCCCCGACCTCAGCCCTCGGCGCGGACCGTCACGTCACCGGTGGTGGCCCGCACCTGCAGCAGCGGGCCGTCGGGGTCCACCGGCACGTCGTCGGTGACGTCCCCGACGCCGGCCGAGACGTCGGCGTCGTACCCGGTGCCGTCGGCGGGCAGCTCGACGTGCACGTCGCCGGTGGTCGTCTCCACGACCACCCGCTCCGGCGCCTGCCGCAGCTCCACGTCCACGTCGCCGGTGGTGGCCCGCACCCGCAGGTCGGACACCGCGCCCTCGACGTCGACGTCGCCGGTGGTGCTGCGCAGGTCCAGGGTGCCGCCGGCGGGGTGCTCCCAGCCGAAGTCGCCCGTGGTCAGCTCGGCCACCACCGAGGGGAACGCCCCGTCGACGTCCACGTCGCCGGTCTGCGTCCGGAACTCCAGCGGCACCGCGGCGGGCAGCTCCAGCTCGAAGGACACCGAGCACGGCCAGAACCACGCCGCGTCCCCGCAGTCCCCGCTCAGCTGCAGCACCCCGTCGCCGAGCAGCTCGGCCTCCGCCCGCGGCTGCGACCAGCTGCCGTGCGTGGTCGTCGTGACGCGGGCCGCGTCCAGACCGGGCACCACCCGCACGTCCACGTCCCCGACCTCGCTGAGCGCCCGCACCACCCGCACCGTCCCGGCGAGCTCGCGCGTGGTGCTCTCCGTCGGCGCGGTCAGGCTGCCCAGGGCGGACAGCGCGGCCGTCGTGCCGAACGCGGCGGCCAGCAGCAGCGCCGCGACCCGGCCGGGGTGCTCCCGCGGCGGCGGGACGGTCCAGTCGTCGTCCTGCGCCGCCAGCTCGGGCGCGGGGACCTGCAGGGGTGTCGTGCTCACGGGGTCCTCCGGTCGGCCGGGCCGCCGTGCGCGGCCGCGTCGAGGTAGCGCAGGACGGCCAGCACCCGGCGGTGGTCGTCGCCGTCGGGGGGCAGGTCGAGCTTGATGAAGATGCTGGAGACGTGCTTCTCCACGGCCTTGTCGCTGACGACGAGCTGCGCGGCGATCGCCGAGTTCGACCGGCCCTCCGCCATCAGGTGCAGCACGTCCAGCTCGCGGGGCGTCAGCCGGCTCACCGGGTCGTCGCGGCGCACCCGGGACAGCAGCTGCGCCACCACCTCCGGGTCCACCGCCGCCCCGCCGCCGGCGACGTGGTGCAGGGTGCGGATGAACACGTCCACGTCGGCCACCCGGTCCTTCAGCAGATATCCGACGCCGGTCGCGCGGCCGGCGATGAGGTCCGCGGCGTAGTGCTCCTCGACGTACTGCGACAGCACGAGCACCGCGGTGCGGGGGTGCTGGCGGCGCAGCACCAGCGCCGCCCGGATGCCCTCGTCGGTGAACGTCGGCGGCATCCGCACGTCGACGACGGCGAGGTCCGGGTCGAGCCCGGCCACCGCGCGCAGCAGCTCCTCGGGACCGCCCACCGCCGCGACCACCTCGACGCCCTCGGAGTGCAGCAGGCTCACCAGGCCCTCGCGCAGCAGCACGGAGTCCTCGGCGATCACCACCCGCAGCGGCGCCGGCGCCGGCTCCGCGCTCACCGCGGCCCCCCGGCGTCCCCGCCGCGGCCGCGCCCGTCCCACGGCAGGGCCGCGGTGAGGGTCGTGGGACCGCCGGCGGGGGAGTCCACGTGCAGCCAGCCGTCCACGGAGGCCAGCCGGTCGGCCAGGCCGCGCAGCCCCGAGCCGCCCGAGCC
>NZ_BAABIL010000242.1:0-8304 GCF_039542765.1 Kineococcus glutinatus | reverse complement strand
CGGTGGCCGCGGCGGGATGCCCGGCCGGCCCGCGGAGGCCACCGCGGCGGCCGCGGCCTGCCCGAGGCGCTGCCCCGCCTGGCGCACCACCGACCCGCCGTGCGCCACGGGCGGTGGCATCACCACCACCGGGCAGTGCGCCGCGTAGACCAGCTGCGGCGCCAGCAGCTTCGCGCCCGGCGTGGCGAGCTTCGCCGCGCGCGGGGAGTCCAGCACGAGCAGGTCCGCCTCCCGCGACTCGCGCAGCAGCACCGCACGGGCCGAACCCCGTGCGGCCACCCGCTCCGCGGCGTCCTCGTCGCCGAGGGCGTCGTGGACGAGGCCGGCCAGCTTCCGCTCCGCCGCCTCCTGCAGGACCTCGGGGTCCTGCGCGCTGACGGCGGGCGGCCGGGTCCCGGACGCCACCGGGGTCCGCGGCGGCCGCCAGGCCAGGACCGCCCGCACCCGCCCGCCGCGCAGGTGGGCCTCCTGCACCGCCCAGCGCAGCGCCGCCGCGGAACCGGTGCGGGAGCTGACGCCCACGACGACGAGGTGCCGCTCGACGGCGCCGGCCTCGTCCTCCGCCCCGGGCTCGGTGCTCACCTCGGCCCCTTGCCGGGGGTGACGCCGCCGGCGGGGACGCCCGCGGCGGACAGCGGGGTGGCGATGTCCTCCAGGGACTTGCGCTCGGCGTCGACGCCGATGACCCGGGCGACGATGCCGCCCACCATCATCATGACCGCGCCGATGACGTAGCCGACCGTGAGCGGCCCGGCGTCCAGCACCGCGGCGTCCTCCCCGCCCGCGGCGTCGATGAGCCGGCCGAACAGGTACGGGGCGATGACGCCACCGGCGCCCTGGGAGATGGCGAAGAAGTACGAGATCGCCTGGCCGCGCAGCTCCAGCGGGAAGATCTCCGACACCGTCAGGTACGCGGAGGACGCACCGGCGGAGGCGAAGAAGAAGATCACGCACCACAGCGCCGTCTGGGTCAGCGCGCTGAGGACGCCGGCCTGGAACAGGAACGCCGTCACCAGCAGCAGCGCCCCGGAACCACCGTACGTCGCGAAGATCATCTTGCGGCGGCCGACGGTGTCGAACAGCGGGCCCAGCACGAGCGGGCCGAGCAGGTTCCCGAACGCGAACGGGATGAAGTACCAGGGGATGCTGCCCCGGTCGATGCCGTAGAACGTCGCCAGCACCGCCGAGTAGGTGAAGAAGATGGCGTTGTAGAGGAACGACTGCGTCACCATCATCGTGAACCCGAGGATCGAGCGCTTCGGGTAGGTGCCGAAGAACGTCTTCGTGAGCTGCCGGAACCCCAGCGGCGGCAGCTCCTTGATCTCCAGCGCCTTGGACTCCGGCACCGGTTCCAGGTGCGCGCCGGAGTGGCGCACCCGTTCCTCGATGTCGTCGATCGTCCGCTCGGCCTCCTCGGCCCGGCCGTGCGTGACCAGCCAGCGCGGGCTCTCGGGGATGGTGCGGCGCAGGAAGATGATGACGAGGCCGAGCGCCGGGCCGATGAAGAACGCGATCCGCCAGCCCCACTGGACGGGCACCGACTCCGAGTACAGGTAGAGGCCCAGCACGTTCCCCAGGAGGGCGCCGGCCCAGTACGTGCCGTTGACGGCGATGTCGACGCGGCCGCGGTAGTGCGACGGGATGAGCTCGTCGATCGCGGAGTTGATGGCGGTGTACTCACCACCGATGCCCATGCCGGCGATGAACCGGAACGCCGCCAGCGACCAGAAGTCCCAGGAGATGCCGCCCAGGCCGCTGCCGATCAGGTAGATCAGCAGGGTGGCGATGAACAGCTTGCGCCGGCCGAGCTTGTCGGTCATGCGCCCGAACACGAGGGCACCGAGGACCTGCCCGGCGAGGTAGGCCGAGCCGAGGGCACCGACCTCACCGGTGGTCAGGCCGAGGCCGCCCTCGGGGTCCTTGAGGGAATCGGTGTTCAGCGCGACGACCTGGATCTCCAGGCCGTCGAGGATCCAGGAGACACCGAGGCCGACGACGACGAGCCAGTGGAACTGCGTCCACGGCAGCCGGTCGATGCGGGCCGGGACGGTGCTGCGGACGGTGACGGGAGCGGTCCCCCCGGTGGAGGGTGCGCTCACGACGCGTCCCCCGGGCGGGGTGCCGCGGCGAGGACATGACGAGGTTCGCGGGGGACGCTCCGCACGGCGCGGACGTCCCTCGTGGAGTGCTCCATCGCGTTGCTCCTGATCCGTGATCGAGATCGGTGGGAACCCGCTGGCCCACCTCGAGATCGTCGTGCACGCGCTGGTCTAGCACCGCCACCGAGCGCTTGCGACCGGAGGACGGGGCCGCAACGGGGGGTGCGGGGCGGCGGGCTGGCAGGCTGGCGGGGTGCGCCTCGTCCTCGCCCGCCACGGGCAGACCGACTCCAACGTCCGCCACCTGCTGGACACCACCGTCCCCGGGCCCTCCCTCACGGAGCTGGGCCGCGAGCAGGCCGACGCCCTGGCGGACCTGCTCGCGCCGCAGGGTCCCGGGTGCGTCGTCGCGTCCTCGCAGACCCGCGCGCAGCAGACCGCCGCACCGCTGGCGCGGGTGCTGGGGTTGCGGGTGCACGTGCGCGACGGGCTGCGGGAGATCGCCGCGGGGGAGGTGGAGATGCGCGGCGACGAGGCGTCGGTGCGCACCTACCTGGAGGTCGTCGGCGCGTGGCTGGCCGGGGACCTGGACCGGCGGATGCCCGGGGCCGAGGACGGGCACGAGTTCTTCGCCCGCTACGACGCCGCCGTGGCCGACGCGGTGGACCTGGCCGCGGCCGCCGGTGCCGGCGTCCTCGTGGTCGTGAGCCACGGCGCCGCGATCCGCACCTGGTGCGGGCGCCGGGCGGCGAACCTCGACGGGCGGTACGTCGGCGCCACGGGCCTGCTCAACACCGGTGTCGTGGAGCTGGACGGGGACCTGGCCGCGGGCTGGGTCGCCCGCACCTGGATGGGCGCCGCCCTCGACCCCGCCCGCGCCGTCGCGGCCGGCGCGGGCCCGGCCGGGGAGCCGGTGCCGGGCCCGGTGTCCTGAGCGGCGCTCACGCCCCCAGGTAGCGGCCCGGGCGGTGGTTCATCGCCAGGACGAGGTTGAGCACCACCGCCCCGGCGGCGGAGAGCGCCACGACGGGCGCCGGCACGAGCGCGAGCGAGGCGAGGACCACGGCGACGTCGAGGGCCATCTGCACGTACCCGGCGCGCCAGCCGAGGCGTTCCTGCAGCACGAGCGCGAGGACCCCGAAGCCGCCGAGGCTCGCCCGGTGCCGGAACAGCACGAGGATCCCCGTGCCCGCGGCGAGGTTGCCGAAGAGCACCGCGTACACCGGGTCGACGTCGACCCCGCCCAGCGCGGCGGCGTGCACCGGCGTCAGCAGCGACAGGGCGAGGACCGCGACGGCCGAGCGGAGCGCGAAGGTCCACCCCTTGGCCCACACCGCCAGCGCCAGGAACGGCAGGTTCACCAGCCCGAGCAGCACCCCGAGCGGCACCGGCAGCGCGTAGCTGAGCAGCAGGCCGAGCCCGGGCGCGCCGCCGGTCACCGCGGTCGCCGAGTGCAGCAGGAACAGCCCGAAGGAGGCCAGCAGCGTGCCGACGAGGAGGCCGGCGACGTCCTCGGCGCGGGTGTGCGGCGGGGCGGCGGGGGGCGCGGGAACCGTCGTCGTGGTCACCCCGGCAGGTTCGGGTGGGGGTGGCGGCGCGCGCAACCGGCCCTCCCCGCGCTGGGCACCGTGCCCCCGCCGGGACGCCGGAGGTGTCATCCTGCGCAGGGTGAGCACGCTCGACGCCCTGGACGCCCGGATCCTGCTGGCCCTCGACGCGGACCCGGACGCGACCGTGCTGGCGCTGGCCCGGACCCTGGGCGTGGCCCGCAACACCGTCTCGGCGCGGCTGGCGCGGATGCGGGCCGGCGGGGCGCTGCGCGAGCCCAGCCGGCGCCTGGACCCGGCGGCGCTGGGCCGCGGGATGGTCGCGTTCGTGCAGATCGCGCTGAGCCAGGCCTCCGGCCCCCGGGCGATCGCCGCGCTGCGGCGGGTGCCGGAGGTGGTGGAGATGCACTCCACCAGCGGTGAGGCCGACCTGCTGCTGAAGGTCGTCGCCCGCGACACCGCCGACCTGCACCGGATCACCACGGCGCTGCTGCGGGTGGAGGGGGTGGTGCGCACCAGCACGACGATCTCGCTGGCGGAGGAGCTGCCGACCCGGTACGGGGAGCTGCTGGCGCGGCTGGCGGGTCAGCAGGGCTGAGCGTCACCACGCCCCGAGCGCGCCGCTCAGCAGGTGGCGACGGTCAGCCAGGTGGACACCGCGACGGCGCGGGTGCGGTTGACGATGCGGTGCCCGCGGTCGGCGGGGAAGGAGATCGAGTCCCCCTCGGCCAGCTCCACCTCCCCGTCGGGGAACTGGAACGTCAGCCGCCCGGCGGTCACCACGCCGGTCTCCAGC
The DNA here is from genome assembly GCF_039542765.1 of Kineococcus glutinatus. Classification (NCBI taxonomy): domain Bacteria; kingdom Bacillati; phylum Actinomycetota; class Actinomycetes; order Kineosporiales; family Kineosporiaceae; genus Kineococcus; species Kineococcus glutinatus. The sequence goes on along the minus strand of NZ_BAABIL010000242.1, from coordinate 3,862 downwards.
CCGGTGTGCACCAGGAGCGTGCCCTCCTCCCCGGAGGCCGCCCCCGGCGGGTAGGTGGACTCGAAGAACTCCACCCCGGGCACCGGCCGCGGGGTCAGCCGCCGGTAGACGACGCCGCCGCCGAGGTCCACGACGGCCGGGCGCACCGCCCGCGCCACCGCCACGGACACCAGGACCTCCTCGGCCGCCCGGCCGCCGTGCGGGTGCCGCCCGTGCGCCGCCCCGAGCGCGGCCGTCCCCTGCGCGGCCGTCCCCTGCGCCGTCCCGGGCGGCGGCGGGGCGGGCGCTGCGGCGTCCTCGTCGAACACCGCCGACAGCGGCACCCCGAGCACGCCCACGATCTCCACCAGGCGGCTGACCGACGGCTGCAGCGCGCCGGTCTCGATCTGCGACAGCGCCGACGGGCTGATGCCGAGCCGGCGGGCGACGGCGCTCAGCGACGTCCCGGACCCCTGCCGCAGCCGCCGGATCCGCTCCCCCAGCCGGTCCAGGTCGAACCCGCCGTCCCGGGGCTGCCCGCTCACCCCCGGCCCACCGGCTCGTGGACGAGGGCGGTGATCCGCCGCTCCACCGCGTTGAACCCCGGGGAGGTCACGTCCCGCTCGGCGAGGTCGACGGGCACGACGGCCCGGACGTGCCCGGGCACGCCGTGCGAGGCACCACCGGCCATGACGACGACCCGGTCGGCGAGGTAGACGGCCTCCTCGATGGAGTGGGTGACGAAGACGACCGTCGTGCCCGTCTCGCGGTGGATGCGCCGCAGCTCCGCCTGCAGGCCGGAGCGGGTGAGGGCGTCGAGGGCGCCGAACGGCTCGTCCATCAGCAGCAGCGACGGGTCGTTGGCCAGCACGCGCGCGATCGCCACCCGCTGCTGCATGCCGCCGGAGAGCTGGCCGGGGTACTTGGCCGCGAACCGCTCCAGCCCCACCGCGGCGATGAACTCGTCGGCGATCCGCCTCGTCTCCGCGCGGGGCAGCCCCTTGCGGGCGGGCCCGTAGGCCACGTTCTCCCGCACCGACAACCAGGGGAACAGGCCGTAGTCCTGGAAGACGACGCCGCGGTCCGGGCCCGGCGCGGTGACCGCGGCACCACCGACCTCCACGACGCCCCCGCTGGCCCGCTCGAACCCGGCGAGGACGCGCAGCAGGGTGCTCTTGCCGCAGCCGCTCGCCCCGACGACGGCGACGAACTCCCCCGACGCGACGTGCAGCGTGACGTCCGCCATCGCGACGACGTCGTCGCCGCCGGAGGTGTAGCGCTTGGTGAGGCGCTCCACCCGGACGTCGGCCGTGCGGCCGCCCAGCAGGTGCCCGCCGGTGGCGGTGGCGCTGCTCATGTCGCCTCCTACTTGATCAGGGGTCGGTCGCGGAACAGGACCCGCAGGGCCAGCACGAGCAGCCGGTCGGAGCAGAACCCCGCGACGGCGATGCAGATCATCCCGACCACGACGAGGTCGGTGCGCACCACGTCCCGCGCCAGGAAGATGGTGGAACCCAACCCGGTCGGCACGCCCGTCGTCTCGCTGAGCACGAGGACCACCCACGCCAGGCCCAGCCCGACCCGCATGCCGTTGACGACGGCCGGGGCCGCGGCCGGCAGCACGACCCGCCACAGCGTCCCGGCGCCCGACGTGCCGAGCATCCGGGCGGCCTCCAGCAGCCGCTCGGGGACCTGCCGCGACCCGCTCACCGCGCCGAGCACGACGGGGAAGAACGCCGACAGGGTGATGAGGAACACCGACGCCTGGTTGCCGTAGCCGATGAGCAGGGCCACCAGCGGGACCCAGGCCGTCGCGGGGATCGGCCGGAACAGGTTGACGAGCGGGTCGAACAGGGCGTGGACGGTCGCGGAGCGGCCCATGAGGACGCCCAGCGGCACCGCGAGCAGGGTCGCCAGCCCGAAACCGGAGAAGACGCGCAGCGCGCTCGCGCCGAGGTCGCCCCACAGCGCGCGGCTGAAGGCGTCCTCGCGCAGCCCGCCGACGGCGTAGTCCACCAGGGACACCGCCACGTCGGCCGGGTAGGGCAGGAACCCCATGCGGATGCCGAGCGGCAGTTCCCACTCCTGCGCGCGGCCGACGTGCCAGGCGAGCACGAGCAGCAGCGGCAGCGGCAACCCCAGCAGGGCGGACCGCAGGCCGGCGGACCTCACGGCACGGGCGCGAACGAGGCGTCGACGACGTCCGCGGCGGTGGGGGCCTCGTCGACGAGCCCGAGCCCGGCCATCTCCTGCGCCAGGGCCTCCAGCTGCCCCTGGTACTCGGCGCTGAGGTCGGCGCGCAGCCAGAAGTTCTCCAGCGCCGAGGCGAGGATCTCCTGGTCGCCGCCGAACTGGGTGACCATCTCCGGCAGCCACTCGTCGACGTTGGCGCTCATGTACTCGACCGTCTCGGCGTGGGTGTCGACGACCGCCTGCACCAGCTCGGGGTCCTCCTCGATGAGCGCGCCGGTGGTGGCCAGGCCGATGTTCACCCGCCCGATGGGGGTGGCGTACGGGTCGCTGATCTCGTGGCCACCGGCCTTCTCGGCGATGGAGACGCCGATCTCGACGCCGAAGAACGCGTCGATCGAACCGCTGGTGAACGCACCGGCCATCTCCGGCACGGGGACGACGACGAGTTCGACGTCGGCCGGGTCGACGCCGTTCTCCGCCAGCACCAGCCGCAGCGCGACCTCCTGAGCGCTGCCCTGGACGTAGCCGACCTTCTTGCCGACGAGGTCCTGCACGGTGTCGATGCCCTCGCCGCCGATGAACCCCGACCCGCCGTCGGCCGCGGAGGCCACGATCTTCAGGTCGCGGTCCTGCGCGACGGAGGAGATGGTCGGCGTGACGCCGGTGACGGCGAAGTCCACGGCGCCGGAGACGAGGGCGTCGGACAGCGCGGGCGTCGTGTCCAGGGTGACGACCTCGAACTCCACGCCCTCGGCCGCGAACCGCTCGTAGAGGAACGGCTGGTAGAAGTGCGGCTGCCCCCGCAGCGTGCCGACCTTGACGGTCTCGGTGGGTTCGCCGGCGGACGTGGTGGACGAGCCGGAGCACGCCGTGAGGGCGAGGGTGGTGGCCAGGGCGACGACGGTCGCGCGGCGCGCGGGCGCAGGGCGCATGGAACTCCTCGGGCAGCTGTGCGGGCCGGCTCCCGCGGGGGAGGCGGCGAGTCGCGCGCACCGCGCGCTCGGGGAGGATCAGACAACCGCCGCGGGTCGCGGTCGTGTCCCGGGCGTAACGGCGCCGTTAAGCCACCGCTTAAGGGTGGGACCCGCCCGGGTCAGCCGTCCGCCGCCGGCAGGTCCGCGGCGCGCAGCCCGGCGACGGCCGCGCCCAGCACCGCCTCCACCTGCCGCCGCCCCGGGTCGAGGTCGTGCCCGCGCACCGAGACCCCGACGAGCACGTCCCCGGCGCGGGCGGCCCCGGAGACGACCAGGCCCGTGGGGTCGATCCAGGTGCCCGCCCAGCTGTCGTCGGCGTCGACCACCACGGGCACCGTCTCCGGCTGGGCGCCGAAGCGGCAGCGGCCGGTGTCGTCGACGACCTCGGTGAAGGCGTCGGCGCCGCGGCCGTCCCAGCCGGTGACGACGAGGGTGGCCGACGTGCCGCCGGGCCCCGCCCACGACCAGCTCCGCCCCGCCACGGGCACCAGCCCCGGCCGCGGCGGATCGCAGGCCTGCCCGTCGACGGCGGAGACGTTCGCGTACTGCCCCAGGTCGAGCACCTGCTCGTAGCCGGCCGGCAGCACCGCCGCCACACCGGGCAGGTCGGGGACGTCGTAGGCCACGCCCGGCGCGCCCCCGGTGGTGCTCGACGTGGTGGGGGACGCGGTGGGGGACGCGGTGGGGGACGCGGTGGGGGACGCGGTGGGGGACGC
>NZ_BAABIL010000241.1:0-11186 GCF_039542765.1 Kineococcus glutinatus | reverse complement strand
GCGCACCGGGTCGGTCTCGACGCCGCGCACGAGCTCCACGTCCGCCTTGATGACGTCCGGGTGCAGCCGCAGGATGTGCCGCAGGCTGGCGTAGCCGGCGCCGGCGTCGTCCACGAGGAGTGCCACGCCCCGCTCCCGCAGCGGCTCGACGACGGCCGCGAGCGCGCGGTAGTCCGGCACCTGGGTGTGCTCGGTGATCTCCACGCCCAGCCGCCGGCCGGTGGCGCGGGCCCGCTCGGCGCCGGACAGCAGCAGCTCGGGGGACCGCGGGTCGAGCAGGGCCTCGGCGGAGAGGTTGACGCTGAGCCGGGTCCCGGCGGGCACGCGGGCCAGCCCGGCGAGGGCGTGGCGGGCGGTGAGCAGCTCCAGCTCCACGCCGAGACCGGCACCGGTGGCGGCGGCGAAGGCGTGCGCGGGTCCGGGGAAGGCGGGGTGGTCGAAGCGGGCCAGCGCCTCGAAGCCGACCACGGCACCGTCCGCGAGCCGCACGAGGGGCTGGAACGCCGCGGACACCCGCTCCCCGGTGAGCAGCTCCTCGACGGCGCCGCGCTGGCGGTGGGCGGACCCGTGCCCGGTGCTGGCGGCGCTGTTGAGGTGGTCGCTGACGAGGTCCGCCACGAGCGCGGCGTAGCGGGCGGCGTGCTGGTCCAGCTCGGGGTTCGCGGTCCGGCCCAGGCAGCACAGCATGCCGCGCACCTCGCCGGCGGGGCCGCGGACGGGGGCGCCGACGTAGGAGCCGATGCCGAGCCGGGAGGTGACCGCCAGTTCGCGGGTGACGGGGTCGCGGCGGGCGTCGGGGACGGCGGCCGGCAGGGTGCCGGCCAGCACGCGGACGCAGAAGGAGCCCTCCACGGGGAGCGCGTCACCCGCCGCGACGTGCATGGCGGTGGCGTCGCCGCTGGTCGTGCGGATCACCTGCTGCCCGGCGTCGAAGTGCGACAGCCACGCGATGTCCGTGCCCAGGTGGGTGCGGGCGAGCTCCAGCAGGCGTTGCACGCCCGCGAGCACGTCCGGTGTCGGGTTCCACGCGTCGTCCGGCACGCGCCCCACTCCACGACCCCCCGCAGTCCTCGTCGGCCGCTGCGCTCTGCTGCACAGCGCGGCCCGCGTCGACCGCCCACCTCTGATAAACGGAGAGTACCGAATAGGTTACCGATCGTGCAGATCGGGGAGCGTCAGTCGCGGTGGGCGTGCGCCAGCACCGCCGCCGCCACGTCCGCAGGCGCCTCCTCCGGCACCCAGTGCCCCACCGGCAGCCCGCGGGACGTGAACGGCCCCGTGACGTGCCTGCCGGTGCCCAGCACCGCCGCCGGCGCGAAGAACGGGTCCCGCCGGCCCCACAGGTAGCTCACCGGCACGGGCGTGAACCCGCGCGCGCCACCGGCCGGGTGCGGCACCGGCAGCGCCCGGTACCAGCCCAGCGCCGCCGTCAGCGCCCCCGGCTCCGCCATCCGGCGCGCGTAGTGCGCCGCCCGCTCCGCAGCCAGCCCCGTGCCCTCCAGCGACGCGCGCAGCCGCGCCCCGTCGCCGGCCAGCAGCAGCCGCTCCGGCACCCGGGGCAGCTGGAAGAACCCCATGTACCACGAGCGCAGCACCTGGGAGCTGCGCGGCAGGGCGGCGCGCACCGCCTCCGGGTGCGGCGTCGACAGCGCCGTCAGCGACGCCACCCGCTGCGGCGCCGCCCCCGCCAGCGCCCACGCCACCGCCCCGCCCCAGTCGTGGCCCACGACGTGCGCGCGCTGCACCCCCGCGGCGTCCAGCAGCGCCACGACGTCCGCGACCAGCTCGGGCACCGCGTACGGGCGCCGCCCCGCCGGGCGCGCGCCCGGGGAGTAGCCGCGCTGGTCCGGCACCAGGACCCGCAGCCCCTCCGCCGCCAGCAGCGGCACCACCGCGTCGTAGGCGGTGCCGTCCTGCGGGAAACCGTGCAGGCACACGACGGTGCCCCGCGCGCCGCCGCCGGTGTCGCGCACCGCGAAGCGCAGCCCGTCGCGGTCGAACCCCGTCAGGACGCCGTCACCCACGCCGCACCCCTCACTCCTGCGGGGCCGTCGGGAACGACCCGGCCTCCGCCTCGGCGTCGTCGGCGTCGTCCTCGTCCGAGCCGTTGCCCGAGCCGTTGCCCGAGCCGTTGCCCGAGCCGTTGCCCGACCCGCTGCCCGGCGAGCGCACGGCCCGCCCGGCGCGGTCGGCGCCCTCACCCGTGGCGCTGGCGGAGCTGGTCGGTGAGGGGCTGGACGTCGCCGAGCCGGTGGGGCTGGACGTCGGGGTGGCCGCGGCCGCGGCCACCACCAGGTCGACGGACGTGCCCACGTCCACCTTCTCGTCGGGGTCCACGCTCTGCGACAGCACCGTGCCCGGCTCCTGCTCGTCGCTGCTGCGCTCGGAGGTGTTGACGGTGAGCTTCAGCTCGTTGAGCGCCGCGCGGGCCTCGTCAAGGGTGCGGCCCTGCACGTTGGGCACCGTCACCTTGCCGCTGAAGACGTACAGCACCACGGAGCTGCCCGGTGCGACGGTGGAGTCCCGGCGCGGTTCGGTGCTCACCGCGGCGCCGGGGTCGACGTCCGCCTGGTCGTCGAGGGACTGCGTCTCCGAGATCGTCAGGCCCGCGCCCTCCAGCGCCTCGCGCGCGTCGTCCTCCGACAGCCCGTACACGCGCGGCACCGTCACCGAGGACGGCCCGCTGGACAGCCACACCCGCACGGTGCTGGCCGTGGCCGCCTGCTGGTTCGCCGCCGGCTCCTGCCGCACCACCCGGCCCGCCGGCACCGTGTCGCTGGCCTCCTGCTCGAAGACCCCCGTCAGCCCCGCCGCCGTCAGCGCCGCCCGCGCCGCGGCCTCGTCCCCGTCCGACAGGTCCGGCACCGCCACCGTCGCCGGCGTGGTCGCCGTCGTCGTCGAGGGGCTGGCGCCACCCTCGCCCCCGCCGTCCAGCAGCTGCGTCGCCGCCGCACCCCCACCGCCGAGCAGCAGCACCACCAGCAGCACCCACGGCCAGCGGGAGCGGCGCGCCGGCTCCAGCTCACCCGTGGCGGGCAGCGAGCCCGTCGTCGGTCCCTGCGGGGGCGCCGCCGGGGGCAGCGGCGCGAACTGCCGGGTCGCGCCCGCCCCCGCACCGGCCGCCTCGCCGACCGACCCCATGCGCTGGGTCTCGGTCGCGGTGGCCGCACCGGCGATGACCGCGCCGCGCAGCGGGCGGCCCTCCACCGCCCGGCGCAGGTCGTCGGCGAAGTCCGCCGCGCTCTGGTAGCGGTGCGTGCGGTCCTTGGCCAGCGCCATCAGCACCACCTGGTCCACCGCGTGCGGCACGTCCGGCACCAGCTCGCCCGGCGGCTTCGGCGGCTCGCTGACGTGCTGGAACGCCACCGCCACCGGCGCCTCGCCGGTGAAGGGCGGGCGGCCGGTGAGGATCTCGTACAGCAGGCAGCCCGTGGAGTAGATGTCGCTGCGGGCGTCGACCTGCTCCCCGCGCGCCTGCTCCGGGGACAGGTACTGCGCGGTGCCCATCACCGCCGACGTCTGCGTGAGGGTCGCGGAGGAGTCCGAGATCGCCCGCGCGATCCCGAAGTCCATGACCTTGATCTCCCCCGGTGGGGTGATCATGACGTTGGCGGGCTTGATGTCGCGGTGCACGATGCCCGCCCGGTGGCTGTACTCCAGCGCCCCGAGGATGCCCTCGGTGACGGACAGCGCCTCCAGCAGCGACAGCGGCTGCCCCGAGCGCAGCATGTCGCGCAGGGTCCGGCCCTCGACGTACTCCATGACGATGTACGGCAGGACGATCTGCCCGCCCCCGGGCTCGGGGTGGACGTCCTCGCCCGTGTCGTAGACCGCCACGATGCTCGGGTGGTTCAGCGCCGCCGCCGACTGCGCCTCGCGGCGGAAGCGCGCCTGGAACGACGGGTCGCGCGCCAGGTCCGGGCGCAGCAGCTTCACCGCCACGGTGCGCCCCAGCCGGGTGTCCAGGGCGACGTGCACCTCGGCCATGCCGCCCCGGCCGAGGACCGCGCCCACCTCGTAGCGGCCGCCGAGCAGCCGCGGGGTCTCGTTCACCGGTTGATCACCGCTTCCATCACCTGCTTGGCCACAGGAGCCGCCAGCCTGCCCCCGTAGGCGCTGTCGACGGTCCCACCGTCCTCGATGACGACCGCCACCGCGACCTCGGGGTCGTCCGCGGGGGCGAACGACGTGAACCACGCGTAGGGCGGCAGGCCCTCGCCGTGCTGCGCGGTCCCCGTCTTGCCCGCCACCTGCACGCCCTCGATCTGCGCCCGCGTCCCCGTCCCGGAGTCCACGACCGCACGCATCATCGTCGTCAGCGTCGCCGCCGTCTCCTCGCTCACCGCGCGCCCCAGCTCCTGCGGGGAGCGGGTCTCGACGACGTCGAGGTCGGCGTCGCGCACGGTGCGCACCACGTTCGGCTCCATGAGGACCCCGCCGTTGGCGACCGCCGCGGAGATCATCGCCACCTGCAGCGGCGTCGCCCGCACGTCGAACTGCCCGATCGCGGACTGCGCCGTCTGCGGGGCGTTCAGGTCGGTGGGGAAGCTGCTCGTGGCCACCGACAGCGGGATCTGCAGCTCCTGCCCGAAGCCGAACCTCTCCGACTGCTCGGCGAGGGCGTCGGCGCCCAGCGTCATGCCCAGGGACCCGAAGGCGGTGTTGCAGGAGATCTCCAGCGCGTCGATGAGCGACACCTTCCCACCCGGGCCGCACTCGGTGCCCTCGTCGTTGCCGAGGGTGCTGCTGGTCAGCGGCAGGTCCAGCTCCGCCGGCCCGTCCAGGAGGGTGTCGGCGGTGTAGTCGCCGCTCTCCAGCGCCGCCGCGGAGGTGATGATCTTGAAGGTGGAGCCGGGCGGGTACAGCGCGCCGGTCGCCCGGTTCGTCAGCGGGTCGTCCTCGTCCGCCAGCAGCCCCTGCCACGCCTCCTGCGCCGCCGCGGCGTCGTGGGTGGCCAGCGCGTTCGGGTCGTACGTCGGGTTGCTCACCATGGCCAGCACGTCCCCCGTCGCCGGGTCCAGCGCCACCACGGCGCCCTTGCGCTCGCCCAGGGCCTCGGAGGCCGCCTGCTGCACCACCGGGTCGATCGTCAGCTCCACCGACCCCCCGCGCGGCTGGCGGCCCGTGACCAGGTCGCTGAGGCGGCGGTAGAACAGGCGGTCCGCGGTGCCCGACAGCACGTCGTTCTGCGCCCGCTCGACCCCCGAGGTGCCGTAGCGGATGGAGTAGTAGCCCGTGACGTGCGCGTACAGCGGCCCCGACGGGTAGGTGCGCAGGAACTTGTACGCGTCGTCGACGGGCGTGCCGACCGCCACCTGCCCGCCACCGGCGACGAGGATCGGGCCGCGGTCCCGGCCGAGCTCCGCGTAGAGCTGGCGGCTGTTCGTCGGCTTGGCCCGCAGGTCCTCCGCGGCGAAGAACTGCACGTGCGTGGTGCTCGCGAACAGCGTCAGGAACAGCAGCGCGACGACCCCGGCGAGGCGGCGCAGCGGGCGGTTCACGGCAGCCTCACGACCTGCGTGGCGCCCGTGTCGCCGCCCGGGCCGGCCGGCTCCTCCGGGGCGGGGCGGCGGGCCAGGTCCGACACCCGCAGCAGCAGCCCCACGATGATCCAGTTCGACACCAGCGAGGAGCCGCCGTACGCCAGGAACGGCATCGTCAGCCCCGTCAGCGGGATGACCCGCGTGACGCCGCCGGCGACGACGAACACCTGCAGCGCCACCGAGAACGCCAGGCCCCCGGCCAGCAGCTTGCCGAAGCCGTCGCGCACCCCCACGGCCGTGCGCAGGCCGCGCTCCACGAGCAGCACGTACAGCAGCAGGACCGCGAACAGCCCCGCCAGGCCCAGCTCCTCCCCGAGGGAGGAGTAGATGAAGTCGCTCTCGGCGTAGGGCACGATGTCCGGCCGGCCGCGGTCCAGGCCGGTGCCGAGCAGCCCGCCGGCGGCCATCCCGAACAGCCCCTGCACCAGCTGGTAGCTGCGGTCCAGGTTCTCCGCCGCGAACGGGTGCAGCCAGATGTCCACCCGCTGCTGCACGTGGGAGAAGGTGGTCGCCGCCGCCAGCGCGCCGCCCACGAAGAGCAGCAGGCCCAGCACGATCCAGCTCACCCGCTCCGTCGCCACGTACAGCACCGCGACGAACAGGCCGAAGAACAGCAGCGACGTGCCCAGGTCGCGCTCCAGCACGAGCACCCCGACGCTGGCGCCCCACGCCACGAGCAGCGGCCCCAGGTCCCGCATGCGCGGCAGCTGCAGCCACAGCAGCTTCGGGCCGGTCAGGGACAGCGCGTCGCGGTGCACGACGAGGTAGCCGGCGAAGAACACCGCCAGCAGGATCTTGGCGAGCTCCCCGGGCTGGAAGGACAGCGGGCCCACGCCGATCCAGATGCGCGCGCCGTTGATGGTCTTGCCCAGGCCGGGCACCAGCGGCAGCAGGAGCAGCCCGAAGCCGGCGACCATCGCGGTGAACGTGTAGCGGCGCAGCACCCGGTGGTCGCGCAGCAGCCACAGCACCGCGCCCGCCGCGACGATGCCCAGCGCCGACCAGACGAGCTGCCGGGACGCCAGCGCCGAGTCCTCCGCGAGGTCGAGGCGGTGGATCATGACGAGGCCGACGCCGTTGAGCAGCGTCGCCACCGGCAGCAGCACGGGGTCGGCGTAGGAGGCCCGCCAGCGCACGACGACGTGCAGGACGCCCGCCAGCACCCCCAGCGCCCCGCCGTGCAGGAAGAAGTCCGCCGGCAGCGCCCCGGTCTCGGTGAGCCCGACGACGGCGTACGCGCTCATCGACAGGGCGACGGCGAGCAGCAGCAGCAGCAGCTCCACCCCCCGGCGGGTGCGGGGGTACACGGGCAGCACGGTGGCCATCAGGACGTCCCTGCGCAGTCGGTGCCGGAGTCGGTGCCGGGGGTCGGGGTGGTGCCGGGGCTCGCGGTGGTGCCGGGGCTCGCCGTGGCGCCGGCGGTCGGGCTGCTCGTCGCCGTCGAGCACTCCCGCGCCTGGGAGCGCAGGTTCTCCACCACCCGCTCCGCGCCCGCGAGGTCGGGCGCGCTGATGCGCTGCTGCACCCGCTCGCGGGCGTACGCCGGCAGGTCGGCCAGCCGGATGCCCGTCAGCTCCAGCACCCGCGACGTGCTCAGCGGGCCGACGTCCTGCGTCAGCCCCCGGAACACCGCCACCTGCTGCTGCTGCGCCCCCACGAAGTACTGCGCCTGCGACCAGCGCCACGCCCCGTAGCAGCCACCGGCCAGCAGCAGCAGCAGCGCGAGCAGGCCGCCCGTCCAGCGCAGCCGGCGGCCCCGGCCCCCGCGCGGCGGCTCGGCGGGGGCGTCGGGGTCCTCCTCCTGCGGCGGCTGCGGGCGCAACCGCGCGGCCCGCGTCGCGGGGGAGTCCAGCGCGGAGGTGCGCTGCGGTCGGGAGAACGCCGCGGCCCCCACCACCTGCGGGGTGATGGACGGCGGCTCGTCGCCCGAGTCGACCGCCACGACGTCGGCGACCACGCACGTCACGTTGTCCGGCGCCCCGCCGCGCAGCGCCAGCTCCACGAGCTGCTCGCACGCCGTCGACGGGTCCGGCAGCTCCGCCAGCGCCTGCTCCAGCGTCTCGTGGCTCACCACCCCGGACAGCCCGTCCGAGCACAGCAGGAAGCGGTCGCCGACGCGGGCCTCGCGCACCGAGACGTCCGGGCGGTCCTCGGCCTGCCCGGTGAGCACCCGCATGATCACCGAGCGCTGCGGGTGGTTGCCGGCGTCCTCCGGGTCGAGCTGGCCGGAGTCGACGAGGCTCTGCACGTAGGTGTGGTCGCGGGTCAGCTGGCTGAGCCGGCCCTCCCGCACCAGGTAGGCGCGCGAGTCGCCGATGTGCGCCAGCACCAGCCGCCCGCCGGTGCGCAGCACCGCCGTGACCGTCGTGCCCATCCCGGCGAGGTCGGGCTCCTCCCCGACGCGGCGGCGCAGCTGCTCGTTGGCCGCGGCCACCGCCCGCACCAGGTGCTGGGCGGCGTCGTCGCTGCCGTGGGACTCCCCGTCCAGCGACGCCAGCTCCGCCACCGCCAGGGAGGAGGCGACGTCCCCGCCGGCGTGCCCGCCCATGCCGTCGGCGATCACCAGCAGGTGCGGGCCGGCGTAGCCGGAGTCCTGGTTGTTGGACCGGACCAGCCCCACGTCGGAGCGCGCGGCGTACCGCAGCGCGATGGCCACCGCCGTCACCTCCGCAGTTCGAGGACGGTCCTGCCGATGCGCAGCGGGGTGCCCGGGTCGAAGGGCACCGGTGCGCTCAGCCGCTCCCTGCCCAGGTACGTGCCGTTGGTGGACTGCAGGTCCTCCACCACCCAGCCCTCGCCGGCGGGGCTGATCCGCACGTGCCGCGTGGAGGTGTACTCGTCGTCGAGGACCAGGGTGCAGTCGTTGCCGCGGCCGATGAGGACGGGGGTCTCGCCCAGCGCCAGGGTCGTGCCGCGCAGCGAGCCCTCCGTCACGACGAGGGTGGCGCCGGGGCGGGGGCGCGGCGCCGGTTCCGGCCGCTCCCGGCGCTCCCGGCGCGGCGGCTGCGGCGCGCTCGTGCGGCGCGGTGAGACGCGGGTGCCGAAGAGGTCGGCGCGCAGCACCCCCACCACGGCCAGCACGAACAGCCACAGCAGCAGGAGCAGCCCGAGGCGCATCGCCGTCAGGGTCAGTTCGCTCATGCCCCGCCTCAGTCCCAGGTCTCGTCGGCGCTGCGGCGCGCGGCGCGGAAGACGGCCTGCGTGTGCCCGAGGGTGATGACGCTGCCGTCGAACAGGTCGGCGGCGCGCACCCGCTCGCCGTCGACGGACGTGCCGTTCGTGGAGCCCAGGTCCACCAGCTGCGCCCCGTGCGGGCTGACGCGGATCTCCGCGTGCCGGCGGGAGACGCCCGGGTCGTCGAGGACGATGTCGGCGTCGGAGCCGCGCCCGAGCACCGTCGTCGTCTCGGTCAGCACGTAGCGGCGGCCGTCGACGTCCAGGCGCGGGCGCCCGGCGCTCACCGCGTCCCCCGTCGCGGGCGCCACGCGGCCCTTCACGGTGGCGCTGCGGACGCGGCAGACGCCGGTGCGCAGGTCGTCGGCCTGGTGGAAGCCGACCTGGACGGGGCCGACGAAGGCGTAGCGCTGCTTCTCGGCGTGCTGGGTGACGGCGGCCACCAGCTCGTCGGCGAGGGTGTCCTGCCAGGAGGCGAGCTTGCCGTGGTCGGAGGGGGCCAGCTCCACGGTGAAGGAGTTGGGCACCAGGGTGCGGCCGCGCGCGAGGACCGCGGCGCGGTCGTCGAGCTCGCGGCGCAGCGCGCTGGCGATCTCCACCGGCTGCACCTCGCTGCGGAACGCCTTGGCGAACGCGCTGCTCACCGCGCGCTCGACGCCCTTCTCGAACCGGTCGAGCACTCCCACGCCGCGCCTCCCCCCTGCCTCCGCGATCCGCCGCCGATCCCCGAGGCGGCCCCCGGGGCCGCCTGCGGACCGTCGCCGGGTGCTCCCGGCCGTCCATCGCGCGTGGTCGGCGCACCGGCATCGTAACCAGGGCCGCCGGGCCCGCCCGGGGAGCGACGGGGCGGCGCGGGAGCGTGTCCGGGACCACCGCCGTCGCGTGCTAGGGTTTCGGAGCACTCGCGCGAGTGGCGGAATAGGCAGACGCGCACGGTTCAGGTCCGTGTGCCCGAAAGGGCGTGGGGGTTCAACTCCCCCCTCGCGCACGCACCGCGAAGGCCCCGGTCCCCAGGACCGGGGCCTTCGTCGTCCCACCCCGCCCCCCGGCTGCCTCGTGCGCGGACGGTTACGCTTCGCGCAGCCGATCCCCCGGTGGTGGAGGTGGGAGTGCGCGCCAGAGCAGCGGTCGCCCGCCTGCTGCGCCGTCCCACCGGTCTCGTCGACCGCACCCGGTGGCTGCTCGGCGTCCTGCTGCTCGCCGTCCTGCTGCTCTCCCTGCCCGCCCCCCTCGCGGGCGGCGGCGCCGGTGCGGCCCTGGCGCTGGCCTCCTGCGCCGTCCTCGCGGGGGTGTGGGCGACCACCTACCTCACCGGCCGGGCGCGCACCGGGCCCGACGTGGCCGAGGTGCTCGCCGTGGGCGTCCTCGCGCTGTCCGCGCCCAGCCCGGCGCTCGTGCTCGGGCTCACCTTCAGCTCGCTGTGGTTCCGCGCCCTGCACGGCTCCACCGCCCGCACCCTCGCCCAGTGCCTCGGCTACGGCGCCGCCCTCGCGGCGGCCGTGCTCTGCGCCGACGTGCTGCCCCACCACCGCGAGGTGGACCCCCTCGTCGTGCTCGGGCCCTTCCCCGTCATGCTCGCCACCGCGGTCGTGGCCCGCCGCACGGCCGCGGGCATGATCGCGCGGGAGGCCGCCGCCCGCCGCGACGGCGTGCTCGTGGAGCTGGGCACCCGCCTGCTCGGCGCCACCGACGCCGCGGTGGTCCTCGCCGAGGCGCACGCCGCGACCGCGCAGCTGTGCCGCGCCACCCCCGGGTTGCGGGTGCTGGCCGTCGTCCCCGAGGGCGGGCAGCTGTCCGTGCGCAGCGCCGCCGGGCCGCTGCACACCGTGCCGGCGCGGCTGCCGGGCGCCGTCCTCACCGGGGACGGGGCCCCCGGCGGGTCCGCGCCGGTGGGGCGCACCGCCGAGCTGGACGCCGCGGCCGGGCAGCCCTGCCGCTGGGTGCACCTGGTGCTCCCCGGGACCGACGTGCACCTGCTGGCGGGAGCGCCCGGCCGGGTGCCGGCGGAGGTGCTGGTCTGCCTGCGGACCGCGTCCGGCCAGGTCGCCCTCGCGCTGGCCGCCGCCGAGCAGCACCGCGAGCTCAGGGCCCGGACGCGCACCGACGACCTGCCGGGGCTCGCCAACCGCGCCGGCTTCCACGAGGAGCTGGCCGCCGCGGCCGCCGGTCCCGGTGCGCTCGCGGTGCTCTACGCCGACCTCGACGGCTTCAAGGGCGTCAACGACCGCCTGGGGCACGCCGCCGGCGACGAGGTGCTGCGCCACGTGGGCCGGCTGCTGCAGTCCACCGCGCCCACCGCCGCGGTGTGCGCCCGCCTCGGCGGTGACGAGTTCGCCGCCCTGCTGCGCGGGGCCGGCGCGCAGGAGGCGCCGGCCGTGGGGCGGGAGCTGGTGCGGCTGGTGACCGCGCCGCTGCGGCTGCCGCAGGGCACCGCGCGGGTGGGGCTCAGCATCGGCGTCGCCCACGCCG
>NZ_BAABIL010000240.1:0-6633 GCF_039542765.1 Kineococcus glutinatus | reverse complement strand
CGTGCCTGCGCGCTGGCGCTGGCGCCGCTGCTGGCCTGACCCGGCGCGGGGCCACCGCCGGCCGGTGCCCGCGCGGGGCCTCCGGCGAGCGCTTCCCCGGCGGCCGCCCTACGGTGTGCGCCAACACGACGGCGTGCGGTCGTCGTGCCCGATCCGGAGGGGCAGTCGATGGCATCCGTCCTCGACCGGGAGCGCACCGTCGCGAGCCCGGGTTTCAACCGCTGGCTCGTGCCGCCCGCCGCCCTGGCGGTGCACCTGAGCATCGGTCAGGTCTACGCCACCAGCGTCTACAAGAGCGCCCTCGTCGCGCACTTCGACGCCACGCTCACCCAGATCGGCATCGTGTTCTCCGTCGCCATCGTCATGCTGGGCCTCTCGGCCGCGGTGTGCGGGACGTGGGTGGACCGCAGCGGCCCGCGCAAGGCGATGGCCGCCTCGGCGGTGTGCTGGGTGTCGGGCTTCCTCGTCGGTGCGCTCGGCATCGCCACCGGCCAGCTGTGGCTGCTCTACCTGGGCTACGGCGTCCTCGGCGGCATCGGCCTGGGCATCGGGTACATCTCCCCGGTCTCCACCCTCATCAAGTGGTTCCCCGACCGCCCCGGGCTGGCGACCGGCATGGCCATCATGGGGTTCGGCGGCGGGGCGCTCGTGGCGAGCCCGCTGTCGAGCCGGCTGCTGGCCCTCTACGACCCGGGGTTCGACCCCTCCGCGGCGGGGTCGGTGCCGAGCGGGCAGGCGGTCGCGATGCTGTTCGTGACGTTCGCCGTGCTGCACGCGCTGTTCATGGCCTACGGGGCGGCCACGGTCCGGGTGCCGCCGCCGGACTGGCGCCCCGCCGGTTTCGACCCGGCCTCGGTGCGGCGCAAGGCGCTCGTCACCACCGCCAGCGTCTCGGCGCGCAACGCGATCCGCACCCCGCAGTTCTGGCTGCTGTGGGTGGTGCTGTTCTGCAACGTCACCGCGGGCATCGGGATCCTGGAGCAGGCGTCGCCGATGATCCAGGACTTCTTCCGGGACGGCGGCACCAGCACCGTCGCCGCCGCGGCGGCCGGCGGGTTCGTCGGGCTGCTGTCGATGGCGAACATGGCGGGGCGCTTCGTGTGGTCCTCCACCTCCGACGTCATCGGCCGCAAGCCGGTCTACATGGTCTACCTCGGCGTGGGGATGGTCGCCTACGCCGCGCTGGCGCTGTTCGGGCAGACGAGCACCGCGCTGTTCGTGCTGTTCGCGGCCGTCATCCTGTCCTTCTACGGCGGGGGCTTCGCGACGGTGCCGGCCTACCTGCGCGACCTGTTCGGCACCTTCCAGGTGGGCGCGATCCACGGGCGGCTGCTCACGGCGTGGTCGGCGGCCGGCGTGGTCGGCCCGCTCGTCGTCAACGGCTTCCTCGACGCGCAGGGCACCCCGGGGCAGCTGACCGCGGCGGCGTACCGGCCGGCGCTGCTGACGATGGTCGGGCTGCTGGCCGTCGGGTTCGCCGCGAACCTGCTCGTGCGGCCGGTGGCGGCGCGCTTCCACGAACCGGGCGGCGAGCCCGCGGCGGCGGGGGCGGCGGGGGCGGCGGGGGCGCGGCGGCGCGAGGAGGAGGTGGCATGAGCACGCGCGCGCGGCTGGCCGCCGGCTGGGTCCTGGTGGGGATCCCGCTGGCCTACGGGGTGGTGGAGACGCTGAGCAGGGCGAGCAGGTTGTTCACGTCCTGAGCAGGACGTGACCCCGGATCCCTCAGGACCACCGCGGCGCCGCCGATGGACGTGCACGGTTGCACGATCGAACGGCAGGGGAGACATGTCGACCACCGCGGCGTCCCGCAGCAGCGCCGGGCAGGGGCGGCGGGAGATCCGCCCCACGGGTGTGGAGCGCACCTTCGGCGCCGACGAGCTCATCGTCTCCAAGACCGACACCCGCGGCGTCATCACCTACGCCAACGACGTCTTCTGCCGCATCAGCGGCTACAGCGCCGAGCAGGTCCTCGGGCAGCCGCACAACCTCATCCGCCACCCGGGCATGCCGCGCGCGGTGTTCGCGCTGCTGTGGAGCGAGCTGGGCGCGGGCCGGGAGGTCTTCGCCTACATCGACAACCTCGCCGCCGACGGCGCCAGCTACTGGGTGCTGGCGCACGTCACGCCCTCGCGCGACGCCGGCGGCCGGGTGGTCGGCTACCACTCCAACCGGCGCAAGCCCCACCCCGCCGGCATCGCCGCGGTGAAGCCGCTCTACGAGCGGCTGCTCGCCGAGGAGCGGCGCCACCCCGGCGCCAAGGCGGCCACCGCCGCCGGCAGCGCGCTGCTGGCCGAGCTGCTCGCCGAGCGCGGCCGCGGCTACGAGGAGTTCATCTGGTCCGTCATCCCCGAGGAGCTGAGCTGACGTGGCCGTCTTCCGACGTGCCGGTGCCCGCGCCGACGAGCGGGCCGAGCTGGAGACGTACCGCGCGTTCGTGCGCGGGATGACCGAGGTGCTGGAGGCCGCCGCCCGCGGCGACCTCGAGGCGCGCGTGCGTCCCGCGGCCGGCTCCGCCGCCGTCGCGGAGCTCACCGCCGTGCAGCACGCCGCCAACCGCGTCCTCGACGTCACCGATGCCTACGTGCGCGACGCCGGGACGGCGCTGGCCGAGGCCGCGCACGGCCGCTTCCACCGACGCATCCTCAGGGCCGGCCTGACCGGCGCCTTCCGGGAGAGCGCGACGAACATCATCTCCGCCCGCCGGGCCCTGGTGACCACCGCGGGCGAGGTGGAGGCGGCGCGCAGCTCCCGCCTCGGGCTGGCCGACGAGTTCGAGTCGGTCGTCATGACCATGTCCGAGCACGTCGCCACCGCCGCCACGCAGCTGAGCGCCTCGGCCGGCGGCCTGGGCGCGGCGGCCTCGGCCGCGCAGTCGGAGGTGCGGCAGGCGCAGGACACCATCGCCTCCCTGACCCGCTCCTCCGAGCAGATCCAGGAGGTCATCGCCCTCATCAACTCCGTCGCCGACCAGACGCGGCTGCTGGCCCTCAACGCCACGATCGAGGCCGCCCGCGCCGGGGACGCCGGCAAGGGCTTCGCCGTCGTCGCCTCCGAGGTCAAGCAGCTCGCCGACGAGACCGCGCGCGCCACCGAGCAGGTCACGGCGCAGGTCGCCTCGATCCGGGACGCCTCGGCCGGTGCCGCCCAGGTGATCGCGGGCGTGGGGTCCACGGTCACGGAGATGAACGGCCTGGTCGACGGGATCGCCGCGGCCGTCGACGGCGGTGGTGCCGGCGACGGCGGTGGCGAGGGCCTGTCGCGGATGGCCGAGCGGCTGCGCGGGGAGATGTCGGGCTTCCTCACCGCCATGCGCAGCTGACGACCCGCCCTCCCGCGCGGTGCGCCCCCCGGGTGTGACGCGTACCGCTCCGCTCCACCGGGCTGCCCCGCCCGGTCCGGGTCTAAGGTGCTGGGTGGCTCCGGTGCCGGTCGCCGCCGACGCTGTGCGCGTCCGGCGGGGTGCGGTACCGCCGCCGACCCACACGAGCCGAGGACAGAGGGCAGAGGACGAGGCGTGGACCTCTTCGAGTACCAGGCGCGGGACGTTTTCGCCGCGCACGGCGTACCGGTGCTGGACGGCAGGGTGGCGGCCACCCCCGAGGAGGCGCGGGCTGCGGCCGAGGCGCTCGGCGGGGGCACGGTCGTCGTCAAGGCGCAGGTCAAGACCGGCGGGCGCGGCAAGGCCGGCGGGGTGAAGCTGGCCCACGGCCCCGACGAGGCCGCCGCGCGCGCCGGCGAGATCCTCGGCATGGACATCAAGGGCCACGCCGTGCACCGCGTGATGGTGGCCGAGGGCGCGAGCATCGCCGAGGAGTACTACTTCTCCGTCCTGCTGGACCGCGCCAACCGCACCTACCTGGCGATGGCCAGCAAGGAGGGCGGCATGGAGATCGAGCAGCTCGCGGTGGAGCGCCCCGAGGCGCTGGCCCGCATCCCGGTCGACGCCCTCACCGGCATCGACGACGCCAAGGCCGCCGAGATCGTCGAGGCCGCCGGTTTCGACGCCGAGGTGCGCGAGCAGGTGGCCGACACGATCAAGAAGCTGTGGACCGTCTTCACCGCCGAGGACGCCACGCTCGTCGAGGTGAACCCGCTCATCAAGAGCGCCGACGGCCGGATCATCGCCCTCGACGGCAAGGTGACGCTCGACGAGAACGCCGAGTTCCGCCACCCCGCCCACGCCGAGCTGGTCGACGTCGCCGCGACCGACCCGCTGGAGCGCAAGGCGAAGGAGATGAACCTCAACTACGTCAAGCTCGACGGCGAGGTCGGCATCATCGGCAACGGCGCCGGGCTCGTCATGAGCACCCTCGACGTCGTCGCCTACGCCGGCGAGCAGTTCGGCGGCGTCAAGCCCGCCAACTTCCTCGACATCGGCGGCGGCGCCTCCGCGCAGGTCATGGCCAACGGCCTCGACGTCATCCTCAACGACACCCAGGTCAAGAGCGTGTTCGTCAACGTCTTCGGCGGCATCACCGCCTGCGACGAGGTCGCCAAGGGCATCGTCTCCGCCCTCGGCATCCTCGGCGACGAGGCCAGCAAGCCCCTCGTCGTCCGCCTGGACGGCAACAACGTCGAGGAGGGCCGGCGCATCCTCGACGAGGCGGCACACCCCCTCGTCACGGTGGTGGACACCATGGACGGCGCGGCCGCCAAGGCCGCGGAGCTCGCATCGAGCGGAAAGGCCTGAGTCGTGGCGATCTTCCTCACCGAGAACAGCAAGGTCATCGTCCAGGGGCTCACGGGCTCCGAGGGGCGCAAGCACAGCCAGCGGATGCTGACCTCCGGCACGAACGTCGTGGGCGGCGTCAACCCCAGCAAGGCCGGCCAGAGCGTCGACTTCACCGGCCCGGACGGCTCGCCCGTGCAGGTGCCGGTGTTCGGTTCCGTCGAGGAGGCCGTGAAGGCCACCGGCGCCGACGTGTCCGTCATCTTCGTGCCGGCGAAGTTCACCAAGGCCGCGGTGGTCGAGGCCGTCGACGCCGAGGTGCCGCTCGTCGTCGTCATCACCGAGGGTGTTCCCGTCCACGACTCCGCGGAGTTCTTCGCCTACGCGCAGGCGAAGGGGAAGAGCCGGCTCATCGGCCCGAACTGCCCCGGCCTGATCAGCCCCGGCAAGTCCAACGCGGGCATCATCCCCGCCGACATCACCCCGCCCGGGCGCATCGGGCTGGTGTCCAAGTCGGGCACGCTGACCTACCAGATGATGTACGAGCTGTCCGACATCGGCTTCTCCTCGGCCGTCGGCATCGGCGGCGACCCCGTCATCGGCACCACGCACATCGACGCGCTGGCGGCCTTCCAGGACGACCCCGAGACCGACCTCATCGTCCTCATCGGCGAGATCGGCGGCGACGCGGAGGAACGGGCCGCGGCGTACATCAAGGAGAACGTCACCAAGCCGGTCGTCGGCTACGTCGCCGGCTTCACCGCCCCTGAGGGCAAGACGATGGGCCACGCCGGCGCCATCGTCTCGGGCTCGGCCGGTACCGCGCAGGCGAAGAAGGAGGCCCTGGAGGCCGCCGGCGTCAAGGTCGGCAAGACCCCCAGCGAGACGGCCCGGCTGGCCCGGGAGATCGTCCGCTCCCTCTGACGCGTCCGCCACCGCCGGACACGACACCGCGCCGGTCCCGGGACGCCCCCGGGACCGGCGCGGTGCCGCGTCCGGGCCCCTCCCGCCGGCCCGCGGGCCGGGTCACCACCGCGTCACCACCCGTGGTGGGCGGGGCCGGGCAGGCGCGTCCTGCAGGACGCACGGCCCGCGCCGGGGGACCATGGAGGTGATGACGACGCTCCAGGACCCCCGCGCCCGCCGCCCCGCCCCGCGTCCGGAGGCCGGGGCCGACGCCGCCGTGCCGGTCACGGCGGCGGACCTGCTGCCCCTGCTGCCGGCCGCCGCGCGCGCCGCGCTCTCCTCCCTCGCCCTGCTCGTGCTCGGCGTGGTCCTGACCTGGACCGCCGCCAGCCGCACCAGCGTCCCGCTGTCCTCGGCGCTGCGCGTCGCGGCCGACCTGTGGCTGCTCGGGCACGGCAACGCCGTCGCGGTGGCCGGGGGGCGGGTGGGGGTGGTGCCCCTCGGCGTCACCCTGCTGGCGGTGCTGGCGGCGGTGCGCCAGGTCCGGCGCTGGGCCGAGGAGCAGGTGGCCGCCGAGCGGCCCCTGCCGTGGGGGCGCGCCGCGGCGGTGTTCGCAGCCGGTTACGGCGTCGTCACCGGCCTCGTCGCGCTGGTCGCGCGGATGCCCTCGGCGGCCGCGGACGTCACGGCCGCGCCGGTGACGGGCGCGCTGCTCGCGGCGGCCGTGCTGGTCGGGTGCGGTGCGCGCTGGGACGGCTACCTCGTGGCGTCCGCGCCCGCCGGGCTGCGGCGCTGCCTGCGCCCGGCGGCCACGGCGACCGCCCTGCTGCTGGGGGCGGGCCTGCTGCTCGTGGTGGTGGCGGTCGTGCTCGCGCACGAGCGGGTGGCGCTGCTGCACTCCTCGCTCGGCGCGGGCCTGCTGGGCGGGGTGCTGCTGGTGCTGGCGCAGGCGCTGCTGCTGCCGGACCTCGCGGTGTGGGGGGTGGCGTGGCTGGCCGGGCCCGGCTTCGCCGTGGGGCAGGGCACCTCGATCACGCCGGCCGCCGCGCAGGTGGGCG
>NZ_BAABIL010000239.1:0-13202 GCF_039542765.1 Kineococcus glutinatus | reverse complement strand
GCTGAACCTGCCCTGGGGCCGCGCGGGCGAGCTGCCCGTCGGGCTGAGCGTCTGCGCCCCGCCGGGCGGGGACCGCACGCTGCTGGCGCTGCTCGCCGCGGTCGGGCCCGTCCCCGCGGGGGCGACCGCGTGAGCCGGCTGCGCAGGCTGTGGGGCTACCTCGACCCGTTCCTCGTCGCCCTGCTGGCCACCGTCGGGCTCGCCTCGCTGCTGCCCGCCCGCGGTGGCGCCGCCGAGGGGCTCTCCGTCGCCGCCGACGTGGCGGTGGCGTTCCTGTTCTTCCTCTACGGCAACCGGCTGGCCACCCGCGCCGCGCTGGCCGCGGTGCGGGACTGGAAGCTGCACGGCACCGTCCTGGCCGTCACCTTCGTCGCGTACCCGCTGCTCGGGCTGCTGCTCGGCGTCGTGCTGCCGGCCCTGCTGCCCGAGCACCTGCTGCCCGCCGACCTCGTCACCGGGATCGTGTTCCTGACCCTGCTGCCCTCGACGGTGAACTCCTCCATCGCGTTCACCTCCCTCGCCGGCGGCAACGTGCCGGCCGCCATCTGCGCGGCCTCGTTCTCCAACCTGCTCGGCGTGCTGCTCACCCCGCTGCTCGTCGCCGCCCTGCTCGGCGGCCAGGTGCAGCTGTCCACCGCCTCCGTCGGGGCGGTGGCGCTGCAGGTCCTCGCGCCGTTCCTGGCCGGTCAGCTCACCCGCCGCTGGCTGGGTCCGTGGGTGGGCCGGCACAAGCGCACCACCCAGCTCTGCGACCGCGGCGCGATCCTGCTCGTCGTCTACACCGCCTTCAGCTCCGGGGTGGTGGACGGGTTGTGGCAGCGCGTCTCCGCCGCCGAGGTCGGCGTGCTGCTCGCCGCGTGCGCGGTGCTGCTCGCCGCGGGGATGGGGCTGGCCGAGGCCGCGGGGCGCGCCCTGGGGTTCGGGCGCGCCGACCGGCTCGTCGTGCTGTTCTGCGGCTCGAAGAAGTCGCTGGCCACCGGGGTGCCGATGGCGACCCTGCTGCTGCCCGCGGCGACGGTGGGCACCGCGGTGCTGCCGCTCATGCTGTTCCACCAGGTGCAGCTGCTGGTGTGCGCGGTGATCGCGCGGCGGGCAGCAGCGGTCAGCGGCGCGAGCGGTCGTCGCCACCGTCCTGGTCGGCGACGAAGGACGCCACCCACGACATCGCCGAGTTCCAGTTGATGGTGATCTCGTTGGTCGACCACGACCCGATGTCGTCGACGTAGCAGAACTGCGCCGCGCAGCCCTCGGGGAACAGCGGGGCCGTCACCGGGTCACCGCTGGTGGCGGTGGGGGAGTACGGGCCGCCGGCCACCGTGCCCGCGGGCGGGTTGGGCAGCGACGGGTCGAGCTGGTGCGCGTACATCCGCGAGTGCTGGTTCTGCGCGTACACGTCGCCGTAGCCGGTGACGTAGGAGATGTTCAGCGCGTTGCGGCCCAGCAGGTAGTCCATGCTGCGGACCACCCCGTCGCGGTAGCGGTCCTCGCCGCTGATGTCGAACGCCGTGCCGAGGACCTGCACGTTGTTGAGGATCTGGCTGTTGGAACCCCACGCGTACCACGCGTCCTCGGGGGCGTAGGCCTGCCCGAACGGCTGCGCCGCCTGGCCGGCGAGGTAGGCGTCCGCGGCCTCGAGCACCGAGCGCCGCACCGCCCGCAGCTCGGCCCCGTTCAGCCGGCTCGGGACCGTCGCGAGGTCCATGCGCGCCAGCGGCGCCACGTGGCCCCAGTCGAAGCCGCCGGCCTCGAAGACGTCGGCGGTGTGCACCGGCGAGCCGAGGACGTCCTTGCGGAACTGCGGCTCACCGGTCGTCAGGTACAGCTCGACGGCCGCCCAGTAGAACTCGTCGGACACGTCGCGGTCGTCGTACGGCCCGCTGCCGGGGCTCGGGTCGAGGCTCCCGTCCGGCGCCGGCGCGTACAGCGCCGGGTTGGCCCGGGCGGCGGCGTAGGCGGTGCGGGCCGCGGCGAGCAGCCGCTCGGCGAACGCCCTGTCGTACCGCGCGAAGAGGCGGGCGCCCTGCGCGGCGGTGGCGGCGACGTTGAGGGTCGCGGCGGTGGAGGGCCGGTAGAGCACGCGCGGCTGCGGGTCGGCGGCCGGGTCCAGCGGCAGGCCGGTCCAGTCCACGTCGGCGACCTTGTGGAACACCGTGCCCGCCAGCGGCCGGCCCGGCTGCACCTGCATCCTCAGGAACCACTCGAGCTCCCAGCGGGCCTCGTCGAGCACGTCCGGCACCCCGTTGCGGGCCTCGGGGATGCGCAGCGTCCCGTCGGCGAGCGCCCCGCGGTCGGCGCTGCGCGCGGTGAGGCTGCGCTCGTACTCCTGCAGCAGCTGCGCCACCGCGATGCCGCCGTTGACGACGTACTTGCCGTGGTCGCCGGCGTCGTACCAGCCGCCGGTCACGTCGGTGGTGTAGTCGCAGGTCCACGGCGCGTCGCCCTGCTTGACGAGGAGCTGCTGCGAGGCGTCGTCCAGGCTCTGGCACGGCACCGCCGTGTCGCCTTGGTTCGGCGCGACGCCCACGTGGCCGGCGGCGCGGCCGTAGCCGGGGGCGAGCGCGTCGGAGATCGGGGTCCCGCTGCGGTTGGTGTAGAAGAACGTCTTCGCGTCGTCGCGCAGCCGCTCGTAGGCGGCCTCGCCGATGTCGAACGGCCGGCTGGTCTCGCCGTCCGCGACGAGCGTGAACCCGCTGCCCGTGCGGTCGTAGCGGCCGAAGTCGATGCTGTGGACGTTGAGCCCCGCGGTGGGGTCGACACCGCGCGGCGTCGTGCGGCCCGTCTCGACGACCTTGCCGCGGCGGTCCTCGAGCTCCCAGCGCAGCGCGCGGGTGGCCTCGGTGACGAGCGTGGCGCCCTTGGGGCCCTCGGGCAGGTAGGCCTCCTGGTTGACGCGGACGCGCGGGCCGGTGTCGGGTTCGTAGCGCGGCGGCTCGGCGCCGCCCTCCACGACGACGTCGTCGACGCAGAGGGTGTAGGCGACGGGGTTGACGATGTCCTGCTGGAAGGCGAGCTGGGCGTTCGGGTAGTCCCGGTCGGCGGTGAAGAAGTACTCGTACTCGCCGAACGCGTCGCCGAAGACGGGCTTGTCGGCCGGCAGGAACTGCTGGTGGTTGACGTCCGGACCGCCCTGCACGACGACGCGCACCGGCCCGCTGGTGGCGGGGGTGCTGCGCGCGCGGAACGTCAGCCGGTAGCTCTCGCCGGCCTGCACGGCGAACTGCTGCTGGATGGCCGCGCTGTAGGCGCCGCTGCCTGCGGGCACGGTGTTGCAGCCGGCGCCGCCGACGGCGGAGCCGGCGGGGTAGATGGTCCACCCGGCGGTGCCGGCGCTGAAGTCGCCGTTGGCGATCTGGTCCGCGGCGAGCGCCGGGGAGGGGGAGATCGCGAGGACGGCGGGGACGAGCAGCGCGGTGGCCGCGGCGGTCGCGCCGGCGCGGCGCTTCCGGGGTGCGTGGAGCGGCACGTGGTTCCTCCTCGTTGAGAGCGCTCTCAAGAAAGCGCGTGCCCGAACCTTCACCCGCCGGGGCCGGAGCTGTCAACGCGGGTGCCGGGATCCCGCGCCGCCGTCGGCCGGTGGGCCTACAGGAACGCCTCCGGCGCGCCGATGCCCGTGGCAGGTCCGAGCGCGGGAGAGGAGGGACGGCGTGGTGGTCTGGAACCTGTGGGTCCTGCTGTTCGCCGTGTCCGCCCTCGCCTCGCTGCTCGCCGCGGTCGTCGTCCGGCGCCGCTGCGGCAGCTCGCCCGCGGCGCTCGCGCTCGTCGTCCTCGTCCTCGGGGCCGCCGAGTGGTCTGGTGCCAGGGCCCTCTCCATGGCGCTGGCGGACCTCGACCTGCAGGTGGCCGCCTCCGCGCTCGTCCTCCCCGGCGTCGGTGCCGTCGTCCTCGGCCTGTACTGCCACGCCCGCGCGATGGCCGACCGGCGCTGGACCTGGCGCTGGCGCCGCCACCGCTGGCTGCTCGTCGAGCCCGTCCTGACGGTGGCCGCGGCGCTGTCCAACCCCTGGCACGGGCTCTGGCGCAGCGGTTTGCGCTTCGAGGGCGACCCGGCGCTGCTCGCCTCCTCGCCGGGGCCGCTGTTCC
The DNA here is from genome assembly GCF_039542765.1 of Kineococcus glutinatus. Classification (NCBI taxonomy): domain Bacteria; kingdom Bacillati; phylum Actinomycetota; class Actinomycetes; order Kineosporiales; family Kineosporiaceae; genus Kineococcus; species Kineococcus glutinatus. The sequence continues at coordinate 9,122 of NZ_BAABIL010000239.1, read as the reverse complement.
ACCTGCACACCGCCTACAGCTACGCGCTGCTCGTGGTGGGGTTCCTCGTCCTGCTGCGCGGTGCCGCGCGCGCCTCGCGCGCCCACCGCGCCCGCTTCCTGTGGCCCGTCGTGGGTGGGCTCTTCCCCACGGCCGGCAACGTGCTCGGCGTCCTGGTCGCGCCGGACCTCAACGTGACCCTCACCCCGGTCTTCTTCCTCGTCACGGTCGCCACGTGCGCGTGGGCCCTGCGCCACTCCGCGCTGCCCGACGTGCTGCCCGTCGCGCTGCAGCAGGTCGTCGCCGCCATCGGCGACGCCGTCGCCGTCGTCGACCGCCGGCAGCGCCTCGTCGAGGTGAACCCGGCCGCCGAGGCGCTGCTGCGCCGCCTCGTGCCCGACGCCCCCCAGCGGTTCGTCGGGGCGAGCCTGCGCGCCCTCGGCGACCCCCTGGGGGAGCGGCCCAGCACCTGCGCCCGGGAGGAGCGCGCCGTCGCGGTCGGGCGGCTCGGCCTGCACCTGGACCTGCGCACCGCGCCGCTGTCCGACGACCGCGGCGCGTGCATCGGCTGGGTCCTGGTCGCCCGCGACGTCACCGAGGCGCTGCGCCAGCGGGAGGAGCTGGAGCGCCAGCGCGCCGAGGCCGTGGCCGCCGGCGAGGCGCTGCGCGAGCAGCTGGACCTGGTGGAGCGGCTGCGCGCCGAGCTGGCCGACCAGGCCGTCCGCGACCCGCTCACCGGGCTGGCCAACCGCCGCCGCCTGACGGGCCACCTCGCCGACGAGGTGCCCGCGGCGCTGGCGGCGGGGCTGCCCGTGAGCCTGGTCATGGTGGACGTCGACCGGTTCAAGGCCGTCAACGACACCCACGGCCACGCCACCGGCGACGCCGTCCTCGTCGCGGTGGCCGCCGTCCTCGCCGAGGGCACGGGCCCGGGCGAGCTCGCGGCCCGGTTCGGCGGGGAGGAGTTCGTCGTCGTGCTGCCGGGCGTCCCCGTGCGGGAGGCGCTGGCCCGGGCGGAGCGGTGGCGCCGCCGCTGCGCCGAGGTCGCCGTCGAGGGAGCCGGGGGCGTCCTGGTGCGCGCGACCGCGAGCTTCGGCGTCTCGGGCCTGCTCGGCGGCGCGCACGGGCCGAACGCCGCCGGCCTGCTCCTCGCGGCCGCCGACGGGGCGCTGTACGCCGCGAAGGCCGGCGGCCGCGACCGGGTCGTCTCCAGCGGGGTGCAGCAGGCTCCACCCCTGCCCGCACCCTGCTGAGGCCGGTCCCGACCCCGGCCGGGCCGAACCGGGCCGAACCGGCCCGGTCCGGGGTGCCGGCTCAGGGGTGCAGCAGCACCTTCAGCGCGCCGGAGCGGCGCCCGAGCAGGTCCAGGGCCTCGGCCGCGTCCTCCAGGCCGAACTCGTGCGTGACGATCACGGAGGGGTCGAGGATGCCCTGCGCGAACGCCCGCACCGCGTAGGCCCAGGCGCGGGTGGGGGCGCCGAAGACGGTGAGCACGTGCACCTGGCTCGTCACCAGCTCCAGCGACGACAGGTCGTCGGCGTCCTCGCCCGGGATGCCGGTGAGGACCACCCGCGCGCCCGGACGGCCCAGCCGGGTCGCCAGCCGCGCCACGCCCGGCACGCCCGCCGCCTCGACGACCGCGTCGAACGTGCCGAACAGGCCGTCCTCGCCCGCGCTGCCCGAGATCGCGTAGTGCGCCGCCCCGCAGCGGCGGGCCAGCTCCTCGCGGGAGTCGTTGTGGTGCAGCACGGTGACCTCGGCGCCCGCGCCCTTCAGGAGCTGGGTGGCCAGCAGGCCCAGCGCGCCGGCGCCGATGACGGCGACCTTGGAGCCGACGGTGAGGTCGGCCAGCAGCACCGCCTCGGCCACGCACGCCGCCGGCTCGATGCCCGCCGCGGCGCGCAGGTCGGCGCCCTCCGGCAGGACGTGCAGCAGGTCCGAGGGCAGCAGGAGGTAGTCGCTCCAGCCGCCGGGCAGGGTGAAGCCCGTCTCCTCGTAGGGGGTGTCGGAGCCGGCGACGTCACCCACCACGGAGGCCGGGTTGGTGCGCGAGGGGCGGATGCCCTCGCCGACGACGCCCCGGCCGACGAGGCCCGCGTCGACGCCCGCGCCCACGGCCGCGACGGTGCCGGACCACTCGTGCCCGGGGATCACCGGGTAGCGCACGAACTGCGCGGGGCGGCTGCCGGCCAGGACCTCGCGGTCGGAGCCGCAGATGCCGCACCAGGCGATCCGCACCAGCACCTCGCCCGGGCCGGGCTCGGGCACGTCGACCTCGACGAGGCTGAGCTCGCCCGGCCCGTTGACGAGCACCGCGCGCCCGCGCCGGGGGACGTCGCCCGTCCCCGCGGCCGTCCCCCCGGCCCGCAGGCCCTCCTCGCGCGCGTCCGGCGCCACCTGCTGCGCGGTCATGGACCCTCCGTCCCTCGGGCACGCCTGCGTGCCGGCCGTCCTCCGGGGCCGCTGCGACCCCGGGAGGACTGTACGTCCTGGTGTTAGCGCTCACACAGAGGATCCGCCCGACCGGACGCGTCCGGCGCCGGTGCGCCGCCGCGGCCCGCGCCGGTCCCCGCCGCCCGCCGCCGGGGTGCTCGCCGGGGTGCCCACCGGGGTGTCATCGTCGGCTTTTCCGCTTGTGCCGCAGCGGAATGCACCGCGCCGACCGGGCGTTGTACGTGGTGGCCGCGCGCTGCGGCGGTCTCCCGCGAGCGGCACCCGACCCACCCTCCCCGAGCAGCGCCGGGGCGGCGGCACGGAAGGTGGACCATGAAGGGCGATCGCGTCGAGGTCGTCGTCGACTCCGGCGGCAGCACGCGCACGTACGAGATCGAGGCCACCCGGGCCGGGCGCCGGGTGGACGTCGGCCACGGCCGCGGCATGGTGGAGGTCACCGAGGTCACCCGCGGCGGCACGCCCGTCCGCACCGCGCGGTTCCTCGCCGCGCGGGTCATCGCCCTCGTCGAGCACCCCGCCGCGGACGCGGCGGCCGACGACGACGAGCGGCCGGTGGCGCCCCTGCGGCGCAGCGCCTGACCGCTCGCGCCCGGGTGCGAGCGGCGCGATCCTGCTCGTCGACGAACCCCGTGGGCGAGGAGGCCGGCGCGATGGGAGCCACGAGCGGGACCGGGCGGGCGACCCGGCGGGGGACCGTGCTGGTCACCGACTGCGACATGGGCCCGGCCGAGCTGGAGCGGGCGGTGCTCGAGCCGGCCGGCTACCGCGTCGTGGAGGCCGGCTGCCGCAGCGAGGACGACGTGGTGGCCGCCGTCACCGCCAGCGGCGCCGAGGGCCTGCTCGTGCAGTACGCGCCGATCAGCGAGCGGGTGCTGCGCGCCTGCCCGCAGGTGCGGGCGCTGCTGCGCTATGGCGTGGGGATGGACACCGTCGACACCGAGGCCGCCGCCGCCCTCGGGGTGGTCGCCCGCAACGTGCCCGGCTACGGCACGGCCGAGGTCGCCGACCACGCCGTGGGCCTGCTGCTGTCCCTGCTGCGCGGCCTGCCGACCTGGTCGGCGGCCACCGCTGCCGGGGGCTGGCCCTCCCGGGGGCAGCTGCCCGACCCGCGCGAGCTGCGCGCGAGCACCCTGGGCCTGCTCGGCTTCGGCGCCATCGCGCGCGAGGTCGGCGCCCGGGCCCGCGCCTTCGGGATGCGCCTGGTGGCCCACGACCCGTTCGTGCCGGGCGCCGACGTCGCCGCCGGTGGCGCCGAGCCCGTCGGGTTCGAGGAGCTGTGGCGCACCAGCACCGCCGTCAGCCTCCACGCCCCCCTCACCGCCGGCACCCGCGGCGTCGTCGGCGCGGCGGCGCTGTCGTCCATGGCGCCCGGCTCGTTCCTCGTCAACACCGCCCGCGCCGGGCTGGTGGACCGTGCCGCGCTGGAGGCGGCGCTGGCCTCCGGGCGGCTGGCCGGCGTCGGGCTCGACGTGTGGTGGCAGGAGCCGCCCGCCCCGGACGACCCGCTCGTGCGCGACCCGCGCGTGCTGCTCACCCCGCACGTGGCCTGGTTCTCCCCGGGCTCGCTGCGGCGGCTGCGCACGTCGGCGGCGAGCCGGCTGCTGGAGGTGCTGACGGCCCCGCCGGGCTGAGCGGGGCGGGGTCCACGACGGGGACGTCCGGTCCCGCGACACCGGCGTGTCGCGAGCCGGACGTCCCCGCCCCGCACCCGGGGCTCAGTCGCCCTTGACGTTCACCACCTGCCGCAGCACGTGCACGACCTCCACCAGGTCCGCGGCGTCCGCCATCACCCGGTCGACGTCCTTGTACGCCAGCGGGTGCTCGTCGAGGAACGCGTCGGTGTCGCGGTACTCGATGCCCGCCATCGCCTCCCGCAGCTGCGCCCCGGTGAACGTCCTGCGGGCCCGCGTCCGCGACAGCCTGCGCCCCGCCCCGTGCGGGGAGGAGTTCATCGACAGCTCGTTGCCCAGCCCCCGCACCACGTAGCTCGCCGTGCCCATCGAGCCGGGCACCAGCCCGGGCTGCCCGGCCTCGGCCTGGATGGCGCCCTTGCGGGAGATCCACAGGTCGCGGCCGAAGTGCCGCTCGGGCCGGGTGAAGTTGTGGTGGCAGTTGATGCGCTCGTGCTCGACGACGTCGGCGCCCATGAACTCCGCCAGGCACGCCACGAGGCGGTCCATCATCTCCTCGCGGTTGAGCAGCGCGAAGTGCTGCGCCCACTGCAGGTCGCGCAGGTAGGCGTCGAACTCCGCCGTGCCCTCGGTGAGGTGCGCGAGGTCCGCGTCGGGCAGGTCCAGGCGCGCCCGCTCGGCGAGCCGGCGGGCCACCGCGATGTGCTGCTGCGCCAGCTTGTTGCCGATGCCGCGCGAACCGGAGTGCAGGAAGCACCACACCGCGCCCGCCTCGTCGAGCGTCACCTCGATGAAGTGGTTGCCCGAGCCGAGCGAGCCCAGCTGCAGCGCCCAGTGCGCCAGCACCGCCGCGTAGTCGCGCTGCGCCATCGCCTCCAGCTCCGCGATCCGCGGCTCGGCGCTGGGCAGCACCCGGGTGTTGCGGGCGCCGGCCGACAGCGGCACGGCGCGCTCGACGGCCTCGCGCAGGCCGGACAGCCCGCCGGTGGCCGCGGCCCGCGCGCGCAGCTCCTCACCGCTGAACTGGCTGCGCACGGCGATCATGCCGCAGCCGATGTCGACGCCCACGGCGGCGGGGATGATCGCCCGCTCGGTGGGGATGACGGAGCCGACGGTGGCGCCCTTGCCGAGGTGGGCGTCGGGCATCAGGGCCAGGTGCGGCTGCACGAACGGCAGCTCGCTGGTGCGGCGGGCCTGCGCGAGCGTGTCGGGCTCGACGTCGGAGGCCCAGTTGAGCAGCTTGGGGGTGATGGTCTCCACGGTGTCCTCGTCCGGTGCGCCCCGGTGGGGGCGGGCCCCGCGGTGGGGCGGCGCCCGACGGTGCCAGTGCGCCGCGCCCACCGCACCCGGTTATCGCACCCGGTCGTCGCACCCGGTCGTCGGCGGGGCGCCGCCTCAGGGGGCGGCGGCCTCCGCGCGGTCGCAGAGCTCGGTGAGCGCGGCGGCCAGCCGGCGGGACTCGCGCACCGACAGCTGCGCGAGGTCCCCGATGAAGATCCGCGGCGCCGACCGGCTCAGCACGGTCTGCTGCCCGTCGGCGTAGGCGAGGTCGATGGACTCCAGGCGCACGGGGCAGGGGTTCTCGTCGCCCTCGTCGCCCTCCAGGGGCACCACCGACGCCTCCCGCCAGTGCCGCCAGCCGCCCTCCACCTCCGAGCCGTTGGTGGCCCACTCCGGCGTGCCCCAGCGCAGCACCCGCACGTCGTCGCCGTGCGTGCCGACCGCTGCGGCACCGCTCTCCCCCACAGCGCCAGCCGGTTCCGCCATCGCAACCCCCACGTCAATCTGTGATCAAGCAGTCGCCCAAAGTGATCGGCGCACAGACTGCCAGACATCGACGTGTCGTGCCTTCCTCACGTTGCGTAGTCGGCTTGTGCGGTCGCGGGCGCCACCCCCGGTCGGCGGTGGGCGGAGTTGCCCGGCGGCGCCCCCATGCTGGAGCATCCCCCCATGGCCCCCGGCGCACTCCTCGACGAGTTCTGGCCGGGTCGGCGCCCCTACCTCTTCGACGGCTGGTGTCGCGCGGGCAGCCCCCGCCCCTGACCGCACCACCCACCGGAGAACCCCGTGAGCGACACCACCCAGCACGACGGCGCCCTGCCCGCCCCCGAGCGCGCGCTGCACTTCGAGACCCTCGCCGTCCACGCCGGGCAGGCCCCCGACCCGGCCACCAGCGCCCGCGCCCTGCCGATCTACCAGACGACGAGCTACACCTTCCGCGACTCCGACCACGCCGCCGCCCTGTTCGGCCTGGCCGAGGTCGGCAACATCTACACGCGGATCATGAACCCCACCCAGGCCACCGTCGAGGAGCGCATCGCCGCCCTCGAAGGCGGCGTCGGGGCGCTGCTCGTCGCCAGCGGCCAGGCCGCGGAGACCCTCGCCATCCTCAACATCGCCGGCGCCGGCGACCACGTCGTCGCCAGCCCGCGCATCTACGGCGGCACGTACAACCTGCTGCGGCACACGCTGCCGAAGTACGGCATCACCACCACCTTCGTCGAGGACCCCGACGACCCCGCCGCCTGGCAGCGGGCCGTGCGGCCGGAGACGAAGCTCTTCTTCGCGGAGACGATCTCCAACCCCGCCGGGGACGTCCTCGACATCGAGGCCGTCTCCGGCGTCGCCCACGCGAGCGGCGTCCCGCTCGTCGTGGACAGCACCATCGCCACCCCCTACCTCGTGCGGCCGCTGGAGTGGGGCGCCGACGTCGTCGTGCACTCCGCGACGAAGTACCTCGGCGGGCACGGCACCGCGATCGCGGGCGTCATCGTCGACGGCGGCCGCTTCGACTGGGCCGCCCACGCCGAGCGCTTCCCGGGCCTGACCACCCCGGACCCCAGCTACCACGGCGTCGTCTACACCGACGCGCTCGGCCCCGCCGCCTACATCGCCAAGGCGCGGGTGCAGCTGCTGCGCGACCTCGGCCCCGCCGTCGCCCCGTTCAACGCCTTCCTCATCGCCCAGGGCGTGGAGACCCTCGCGCTGCGCGTGGAGCGCCACGTCGCCAACGCCCAGCGCGTCGCGGAGTTCCTCCAGGCCCACGAGCAGGTGGAGTCCGTCCGCTACGCCGGCCTGCCCTCCTCGCCCTGGTACGAGCGCGGCCGCAAGTACGCCCCGAAGGGCACCGGCGCCGTGCTCGCCTTCGAGATCGCCGGCGGCCGCGAGGCCGGGCGCGCCTTCGTCGACGCCCTGACGCTGCACAGCCACGTCGCCAACATCGGCGACGTCCGCTCGCTGGTCATCCACCCCGCCTCGACCACGCACTCGCAGCTGGACCCCGAGGAGCAGCTCACCAGCGGCGTCACCCCGGGGCTGGTCCGCCTCGCCGTGGGCATCGAGCACGTCGACGACATCCTCGCCGACCTCGAGGCCGGGTTCGCGGCCGCGCGGGTGCACGCCCCCGCCACGGCCGGCGCGTGAGCACCGCCGCGCACCGGCAGCCCCGCACCCCCGCACCCAGGAGCAGCACCCCGATGACCGCCGAGCAGACCGGCCGCGCCGTCCCGCCGGCACCCGCCACGGGCGCCTGGCGCGAGGGCGACCCGGTCGCGGCGCGGCGCTTCGCCGACCTCGGCACCCTGCCCCTGCAGCTCGGTGGCGAACTGCCCGGTGTGCGGCTGGCCCACGAGACGTGGGGCGAGCTCGACGCCGACGGCGCCAACGCGGTCCTCGTGCTGCACGCCCTCACCGGCGACGCCCACGTCCACGGCCCCGCCGGGCCCGGCCAGCCCACCGCCGGCTGGTGGGACGGCCTCGTCGGGCCCGGCCTCGCCCTGGACACCGACCGCTGGTTCGTCGTGGCCGCCAACGTCCTCGGCGGCTGCCAGGGCAGCACGGGCCCCTCCTCCACCCGCCCGGGCACCGACGCCCCGTGGGGCTCGGCCTTCCCGCGCATCACCGTGGCCGACCAGGTCGAGGCCGAGGCCCGGCTCGCCGACGCCCTCGGGGTGCGGCGCTGGGTCACCGTCATCGGCGGTTCCATGGGCGGCATGCGCGCGCTGGAGTGGGCCGTCGGCCACCCCGGGCGCGTCGGGGCGGCGCTGGTGCTGGCCACCAGCGCCGCCGCCACCGCCGACCAGATCGGCACCCAGACGGCGCAGATGGCCGTCGTGCGCGCCGACGCCGGCTGGCACGGCGGCGACTACCACGACCTGCCCGCCGGCTGCGGCCCCCACGTCGGCCTCGGCATCGCCCGCCGCATCGCCCAGCTCAGCTACCGCACCGCCGAGGAGCTGCAGCTGCGCTTCGGCCGCGACCCCCAGGAGGGGGAGGTGCCCGAGGCCGGCGGCCGCTACGCCGTGCAGTCCTACCTCGACCACCACGCCGACAAGCTCGTCCGCCGCTTCGACGCCGCCAGCTACGTCGCGCTCACCGACGCGATGAACACCTGGGACGTCGGCCGCGGTCGCGGCGGCACCGACGAGGCGCTGCGGGCCTGCCCCACGCCCATGGTGGTGGCCGGGGTCGACACCGACCGGCTCTACCCGATCGCCGAGCAGCAGCGCATCGCCGACGAGGCCGCCGGTGCCGTCGGCGGGCTGCGCGTCATCCGCTCCCCGTTCGGCCACGACGGCTTCCTGCTGGAGACCGACCAGCTCGAGCCGCTGGTGACCGAGGCGCTGGCGCTGGGGCGCCAGGCGCTGGCGCAGCGGGTCTAGGGGCGCACCTCAGGCCGGGGCGGGATCCCGCTCCGGCACCTCCTGACCGGGCGCGCCGGTGTCCGCGGCGGCGGGCCCACCGGTGAGCACCAGCAGCACGACGAGCGCCGCCAGCGCCAGCGGCCCGGCCCCGCCCGTCACCGGCAGGCCGTCGTAGTTGACGTACGCACCGGCGGGCATCGTCAGGGCCATCCCGAGCATCCCGCCGGCGACGACGGGCAGCGCAAGCACCGGCAGCGCCACCGCACCCAGCGCACCCAGCGCACCCAGCACCGCGGCGGTGGTGAGCAGCCGCCGCCGCGACGGCGCACCCCGGCCCGGGCCGGCCGTGAGCAGGAACGGCGCCAGCGCCAGCACCAGGGCCGGGCCCGTGGCGGCGGCCGCGTCCCGCGCGCGC
>NZ_BAABIL010000238.1:0-1370 GCF_039542765.1 Kineococcus glutinatus | reverse complement strand
ACCGTGGGGTTGCTCGCCGCGCTGGTGGCCGTGCAGACCGTCGGCGGCACCGGCGCCGTCGTCCTCGACGCGCGGGTGGCGGCGCTGGTGGCGGCCGCGGTGGCGCTGCTGCTGCGCGCCCCGTTCGTCGTCGTGGTGCTGGTCGGTGCCGCGGTGGCGGCGGCCTGCCGCGCGCTGGGCTGGGGCTGAGGCCCGCCCGAGGACCTCACCGCGGGTAGCCCCTCCGTTCCCCGTCGATGCGCCGAACGGGGGAGGTGCGGGTCCGGCGGCGCTCATAGGCTCCGGCCATGTTGATCGTGGATTCCGTGACGAGGCGGTTCGGGGACCGCCTGGCCCTGGACGGGGTGAGCCTGAGCGTGCCCGCCGGTCGCGTCGTCGGCTTCGTCGGTGCCAACGGCGCCGGCAAGACGACGACGATGCGGATCGTGCTGGGCGTGCTGGCGCAGGACTCCGGCACCGTCACGTGGCGCGGCGCGGTGCCGGACCTCGCGGTGCGCCGCCGCTTCGGCTACATGCCGGAGGAGCGCGGCCTCTACCCCAAGGGCCAGCTCGCCGAGCAGCTCGTCTACCTCGCCCGGCTGCACGGCGTGGACCGGCGCACCGCCCAGCTGCGCACCGGGGAGCTGCTGGAGCGGCTGGGGCTGGCGGCGCGGGCGAAGGAGCAGCTGGAGTCCCTGTCGCTGGGCAACCAGCAGCGGGTGCAGATCGCGGCGGCGCTGGTGCACGACCCGGAGCTGCTCGTCCTCGACGAGCCCTTCAGCGGGCTGGACCCGATCGCGGTGGACGCGATGGCGCAGCTGCTGCGCGAGCGGGCGGCGGCGGGTGTCGGCGTCCTCTTCTCCAGCCACCAGCTGGACCTGGTGGACCGGCTGTGCGACGAGCTCGTGGTGCTGCACTCGGGGCGGGTGGTGGCGGCCGGGGAGCCGGAGCAGCTGCGCCGGGCCGGTGCCCGCTCCCGCTTCACCCTGGACGTCGGTGCGCCGCTGGCCCCGGACGGCGACTGGCTGGGGCGGGTGCCGGGGGTGCGGGTGGTGTCGGTGGCGGGTTCGCGCGCCGTCGTGGAGCTGGCCGACCCCGACCGCGGTCAGGAGCTGCTCGCCGAGGCGCTGCGGCGGGGACCGGTGCTGGAGTTCGTCCCGCAGGTGCCCACGCTCAGCGAGCTGTTCACGGAGGTGGCCCGGTGAGCGCGCCCACGACCGCGCCGGCGGGCGCGCCGGCGGTGGCGCCCGTGCGGGGGCTGTGGCGGCTGGTCGCGCAGCGGGAGATGGCGGTGCGGCTGCGCGACAAGGGTTTCGTGGTCTCCACGGTGCTGCTGCTGGTGATCGTGCTGGCGTCGATGTTCCTGCCGGCCCTGCTGGACGGCGGCCCGG
>NZ_BAABIL010000237.1:0-9004 GCF_039542765.1 Kineococcus glutinatus | reverse complement strand
GCGGGCGCAGCTGACCCGCACGGGCACGGGCACGGGCACGGGCACGGGCGCCGTGACGGGCTCGGGGGTGGCCGACGGGCGCAGCGGCGGTGCAGCGGGCTCCTAGACTGCAGGCGCCCCGGCCCGACGCCGGGTCGGTCCACGAGACGCGCGAGGTTCGACGTGAGCACCCAGACCAGCAACGGCACCCAGGCTCCCCAGGTGGGCGGTGCGGGCGACGCCGCCGTCGGCACCACGCTGGTGAAGCGCGGCATGGCCCAGCAGCTGCGCGGCGGCGTCATCATGGACGTGGTCACCGCCGAGCAGGCCCGCATCGCCGAGGACGCCGGTGCGGTGGCCGTCATGGCCCTGGAGCGCGTGCCCGCCGACATCCGCGCCCAGGGCGGCGTGGCCCGCATGAGCGACCCGGACGTGATCGAGTCCATCATCGCCGCGGTCTCCATCCCGGTGATGGCCAAGGCCCGCATCGGCCACTTCGTCGAGGCGCAGATCCTGCAGTCCCTCGGGGTGGACTACATCGACGAGTCCGAGGTCCTCACCCCGGCCGACTACGCCCACCACATCGACAAGCACGCCTTCACCGTGCCGTTCGTCTGCGGGGCCACCGGCCTGGGCGAGGCGCTGCGGCGCATCACCGAGGGCGCGGCGATGATCCGCTCCAAGGGCGAGGCGGGCACCGGCGACGTCTCCAACGCCACGACGCACATGCGCACCATCCGCGCGGAGATCAGCCGGCTGCGCTCGATGAGCCCCGACGAGCTGTTCGTCGCCGCCAAGGAGCTGGCCGCGCCCTACGAGCTGGTCAAGGAGGTCGCCGAGCGCGGCGGCCTGCCCGTGGTGCTCTTCACCGCCGGCGGCATCGCGACCCCGGCCGACGCGGCGATGATGATGCAGCTGGGCGCGGAGGGCGTGTTCGTCGGCTCGGGCATCTTCAAGTCCGGCAACCCCGTGCAGCGGGCCGAGGCGATCGTGAAGGCCACCACCTTCCACGACGACCCGGACGTGCTGGCCACGGTGTCCCGCGGGCTCGGCGAGGCGATGGTCGGCATCACCGTCGACGCCATCCCCGAGCCGCACCGCCTCGCCACCCGCGGCTGGTGAGCCCGGCGCACCCGCTCCCGTGACGTCGCCGGACCCGCTGGGCCCCGAGTGGGGCACCGGTCCCGGCGGCGTGCGCACCCGCAGCGCGGCCCGCGTCCTCGTCGTCGACGACGCGGGCCGCGTCCTGCTGCTGGACGGCTGCGACCCCGCCGCGCCCGAGGAGCGCTGGTGGTTCACCCCGGGCGGTGGCCTGCTGGCGGGGGAGGAGCCGCGGGCGGGTGCGGCCCGGGAGCTGGCGGAGGAGACGGGTGTCGTCGTCGACCCGGCCGACCTCGTCGGCCCGGTCCTGCTGCGCGAGCCGGAGTTCGACTGGCTCGGGTCCCGCTGCCGGCAGCGGGAGGTGTTCTTCCTGCTGCACCTGCGGGCACCCGTCGTGCTGGACCGCAGCGGCTGGACGGCGCTGGAGCGCGCCAGCCTCACGGGGTTCCGCTGGTGGACGGCCCAGGAGCTCGCCGGCAGCGGCGTCAGGTGCTACCCGGTGGCGCTGCCGGCGGTCCTCACCGGGCTGCGCGACGGCTGGGACGGCACGCTGCGCGAGGTGGACTGAGCGAGCCCCGCCCTCGCAGCCGCCGTCGCGCAGCGCCCGCTCAGGTCACCGTCGCGCGCACCGAGAACGCCGGGTCGCGGTGCTCGCCGGCGTCGAGCAGCGCGCGCAGCTGCCGGGCCGCGTGCAGCGCATCGGCGTGCGTGACGTACAGCGGGGCGAAGCCGAGGCGCACGATGTCGGGCTCGCGGAAGTCCCCGACGACCCCGCGGGCGATGAGGGCCTGCACGACGGCGTAGGCATCGGCGTGGCGCAGCGCCACCTGCGCCCCGCGCCGGGCGTCGTCGGCGGGCGTGGCGACCTCCACCTCCGGCACGAGCCGCTGCACGCACGCCCGGAAGAAGCCCGTGACGGAGTGGGCCGCCGCCTGCAGCTCGGCCGGGCGGACGTCGTCGAAGGCGCCCAGCGCGGCCTCCAGCGCCAGCAGCGACAGCAGCGGCGGGGTGCCGACCCGCACCCGGCCGACGCCCTCGACGGGGGTGTGCTCGCCGAGCATCGCGAACGGCGTGGCATGCCCCTGCCAGCCGGTGAGCGGGGAGTCGAACCCGCTCTGGTGCCGGTGGGCGACGTAGCAGAAGGACGGCGCTCCCGGCCCGCCGTTGAGGTACTTGTAGCCGCAGCCCACGGCGAGGTCCGCACCGTGGTCGTCGAGGCGCACGTCCAGGGCGCCGGCGGAGTGGCACAGGTCCCACAGCGCCAGCGCGCCGGCGTCGTGCGCCGCCCGCGTCGCCGCCGGCAGGTCCCAGCGCTCGCCGGTGCGGTAGTCCACCTCCGACAGCGCCACGAGCGCGACCTCCGGGCCCCGTGCCGCGAGCACGGCCGCCACGTCCGGCACCCGGGCGGTGACCACCTCCAGCCCGGCCAGCCGCGCCGCGCCGGTGAGGACGTGCAGGTCGGTGGGGAAGGAGTCCGGGTCGGTGACCACGACGCGCCGCCCCGGCCGCAGCCGGGCACCGGCGACGTAGAGCTTGAAGAGGTTGACCGACGTGGAGTCCGTGACCGCCACCTGCCCCGGTGCGGCACCCACGAGCCGCCCGACCGCGTCGCCGACGCGCAGCGGCGCCTGCCACCAGCCGTTGCCGTTCCAGGACGCGATGAGGTCGCGACCCCACTGCCGCTGCACGGCGTCGGCGACGGCGACGGGCACCGCCCGCGGCAGCGCACCCAGGGAGTTGCCGTCGAGGTAGGTCGTCCCCGCGGGCAGGTCGAAGCGTTCCCGGGTGCGCGCCGGTAGCGCGGTGGCGTCCAGCTGCGCGCACCGCGCGTCGAGGTCGTCGCCGCTGGTGGTCGGGGAGGGTGCGAGGCTCACCCGGCGACACTAAGGCCGCGCGGGGAGCTGGTGCGCCGCCCCGTACCCTCCAGGGGTGAGCGCCGCGTCCACCACCGCAAGCGTGCCCGTCGCGGCACCCCGCGACGGATCCGGTCGCGCGGCGGGGGCGGGCGCCCCCGTCGTCGGCGTCCTCGCGATGCAGGGCGACGTGCGCGAGCACCTGGCCGCGCTGCGCGCCTGCGGCGCCGAGGCGGTCCTCGTGCGACGCCCGGCGGAGCTCGCGGCCGTGGACGGCATCGTCCTGCCCGGCGGGGAGTCGACCGCGATCGACCGCCTGCTGACCGCCTTCGGGATGCGCGAGCCGCTGCGCGAGGCCCTGGCCGGCGGGCTGCCCGCCTACGGCTCCTGCGCGGGGATGATCCTGCTGGCCGACCGGGTCGCCGACGCCGCACCCGGGCAGCGCACCCTCGGTGGGCTCGACGTGCTCGTGCGGCGCAACGCCTTCGGCCGCCAGGTCGTCTCCTGGGAGGAGGACCTGGCGGTCACCGGCGTGGAGGGCGGCCCCGTGCGCGCGGTGTTCATCCGCGCGCCCTGGGTGGAGGAGGCCGGCGACGGCGTCGAGGTGCTCGCCCGGGTGGGCTCCGGGCCGGCCGCGGGTAGGATCGTCGCCGTTCGGCACGAGAACCTGCTGGCCACGTCCTTCCACCCGGAGATCACGGGCGATCCCCGCGTCCACCGCGCCTTCGTGCGGATGGTGGCGGCGCGGAAGCGGGGCGCGGCCCCGAGCGGGTTCCAGACGGCGCACGCGAGCTGAGGGGAAGCACATGTCCGGCCACTCCAAGTGGGCGACGACCAAGCACAAGAAGGCCGTCATCGACGCCAAGCGCGGCAAGATGTTCGCGCGCCTCATCAAGAACATCGAGGTCGCGGCGCGCACCGGCGGTGGGGACCCGGCCGGCAACCCCACCCTCTTCGACGCCATCCAGAAGGCGAAGAAGTCCTCCGTCCCGGCCGACAACATCAACAACGCCGTCAAGCGCGGCTCCGGCGCCGAGGCCGGTGGCGCGGACTGGCAGACGATCATGTACGAGGGCTACGGGCCGGGCGGTGTGGCGCTGCTCATCGAGTGCCTCACGGACAACAAGAACCGCGCGGCCATGGAGGTGCGCACCCGCCTGTCGCGCAACGGCGGCAGCATCGCCGACCCGGGCAGCGTGGCGTACATGTTCTCCCGCAAGGGCGTCGTCGTCATCGGCAAGGCCGGCACGGACCTGACCGAGGACGACATCCTCATGGCCGTCCTCGAGGCGGGGGCCGAGGAGGTCACCGACCAGGGCGACACGTTCGAGGTCATCAGCGAGGCCACGGACCTCGTCGCCGTCCGCGAGGCCCTGCAGGCGGCCGGCATCGACTACGACTCCGCCGACGCCAGCTTCGTGCCCAGCGTGCAGGTGCCGCTGGACGCCGACGGCGCCGCGAAGGTGTTCAAGCTCGTCGACGTCCTCGACGACTGCGACGACGTGCAGAACATCTTCGCCAACTACGACGTCTCCGACGAGGTCATGGCGGCCCTCGAGGACGCCTGAGCCGCACCGCCCGCACCGGCCCCGCCCCCGCACGTGCGAGGGTGGGGCCGTGCGCGTGCTGGCGGTGGACCCGGGGCTCACCCGCTGCGGCCTGGCGGTCGTGGACGGCTCCGGCGGCCGGCGCGCGGCGATGGTGGAGGTCGGCGTGGTGCGCACCCCGGCCGCCGACCCCGTGGCGCTGCGCCTGCTCGCGGTGAGCGAGGGGCTGGAGGACTGGTTCGAGCGGCACCGCCCGGACGTCGTGGCCGTGGAGCGGGTCTTCGCCCAGGCCAACGTCCGCTCCGTGATGGGCACCGCCCAGGCCGCCGGGCTCGTGCTCGTCGCGGCGGCCCGGCGCGGCCTGCCGGTGGCCACCCACACCCCCAGCGAGGTCAAGGCCGCGGTCACGGGTTCCGGGCGCGCGGAGAAGGCGCAGGTGGCCCAGATGGTCACCCGCATCCTCGGGCTGGCGGAGGCGCCGCGCCCCGCCGACGCCACCGACGCGCTCGCCCTGGCGCTGTGCCACCTGTGGCGCGGGGGCGCCACCAGCAGGCTCGAGGCCGCCGCCCACGCCGCGCTGGTCACGGGGCGGCGCAACGGCTACGCCGAGGCGGCGGCCGCGGCGCGGGGGTCCCGCGGCCGCCGCTGACGCCCGGTGGCCGTTCCCTCAGGACGTGCTGCGCGCGGGCAGGTGCTCGCGCAGGAACGCGGTGGTGCGGCCCCAGGCCAGCTCGGCGGACCCCCGGTCGTAGCCGGGGCGCTCGTCGTTGTAGAACGCGTGCCCGGCGGGGTAGAGGTGGAACTCCGGCTCGGTGCCGGTGGCGGCGCGGATCGCCTCGGCCGTGGCGCGCACGCCCTCCAGCGGGACGGAGCGGTCCTGCTCCCCGAAGTGGCCGAGCACCGCGGCCCGCAGCCCGGAGAAGTCCGTCTCCGCCGGCGCCAGGCCGTACCAGGGCACCGCCGCCCCGATCCGCCCGCCCTGCTGCGCGGCCAGGACCAGGACGAAGCGCCCGCCCATGCAGAAGCCGACCGCGCCGACGGCCGGGGAGGTCACCTCCGGCATGCCGAGCAGGTGGTCGACCGCCCCGGCCAGGTCGCGGGCGGCCCGGTCGACGGGCAGCTGCTGCAGCAGCCGCGCGGCCTCCTCGCCGTCGTGGGTGGTGCGCCCGCCGTACAGGTCGGGCGCCAGGGCGACGAAGCCCTCGGCGGCGAAGCGGTCCACGACGTCGACGACGTGGTCGGTCAGGCCCCACCACTCCTGGACGACGACCACGCCGGGCCCCGAGCCGCCCGGGGGCAGCGCGAGGTAGCCGTGCGCATGGTCGTCGCCGTCGGCGCGGGTGGTGGGGAAGGTGACGTTCTGGCGGGGGTTCTCGTGCTCGGAGCGGCTCACGGCGGCAGCCTGCCCGTTCGCGGGCGCGCCGTCCCACCGGGGTGTGGGCGCCGCTCGCTACGGTGGGGCTCGTACAGGTGTTCGGCTCCCGCGGGGGCCGGGGAGGCGGTGGTCGGTGATCGCGTCGGTGCGCGGGCGGGTGCTCGCGGTGCGGCTGGACTCGGCGGTCGTGGAGGTGGGCGGCGTCGGGATGCTCGTGCACGCCGCGCCCGGCACGCTGGCGGGGCTGCGCACGGGTCAGGAGGCGATGCTGGCCACCAGCCTCGTCGTGCGGGAGGACTCCCTGACGCTCTACGGCTTCGCCGACGCCGACGAGCGGGAGGTCTTCGAGACCGTGCAGACCGTCTCCGGCGTGGGCCCTCGACTGGCCCTGGCGATGCTCGCGGTGCACAGCCCCGACGGCCTGCGGGCGGCGGTGGCCGCCGAGGACCTCACCGCGCTGGTGCGCGTGCCCGGCATCGGCCGCAAGGGCGCCCAGCGCATCGTGCTGGAGCTGGGCGACCGGCTCGGACCGCCGTCCTCGCCGCTGCCGGGGTCGGCGCCGACCGCCGCGGACGCCGGCACGTGGCGCTCCGACGTCGTCGACGCCCTGGTCGGGCTGGGCTGGGCGGCCAGGCAGGCCGGTGACGCCGTGGACGCCGTCACCGCCCCGGACGGCCCGGTGCCCGGTGGCGGCGACGTCGCGGCGGCGCTGCGCGCGGCCCTGCGCCACCTGAGCAGGACCTGACGTGAGCGGGGAGGTACCGCTGCGCGCGGGGGAGGGCCGGGTCGTCACCGGCGGCGCCGACGCGGTCGAGCGGGCGGCGGAGTCCGCGCTGCGCCCGCACGACCTGGGCGAGTTCGTCGGGCAGACGGTGGTGCGCGAGCAGCTGCAGCTCGTGCTGGCCGCGGCGCGCCAGCGGGGTGCGCCGGCCGACCACGTGCTCTTCTCCGGTCCGCCCGGCCTGGGCAAGACGACGCTGGCGATGATCGTGGCCGCGGAGATGGGTGCCCCGCTGCGCCAGTCCAGCGGGCCGGCGATCCAGCACGCGGGCGACCTGGCGGCCGTGCTGTCCTCCCTCGACGAGGGGGAGGTGCTCTTCCTCGACGAGATCCACCGCATGGCGCGGCCGGCGGAGGAGATGCTGTACATGGCGATGGAGGACTTCCGCGTCGACGTGGTCGTCGGCAAGGGACCGGGCGCGACGGCCATCCCGCTGGAGCTGCCGAAGTTCACCCTCGTCGGCGCCACCACCCGCGCGGGGCTGCTGCCGGCGCCGCTGCGGGACCGCTTCGGCTTCACCGGTTTCCTCGACTACTACACCCCGGGGGAGCTGGTGCAGGTGCTGCGCCGCTCCGCCGCCCTGCTGGGGGTGCAGCTGACGGCCGAGGGGGCCGAGGAGATCGGCCGCCGCTCCCGCGGCACGCCCCGCATCGCCAACCGGCTGCTGCGCCGGGTGCGGGACTGGGCGCAGGTGCGCGGCAGCGGCATCGTCGACCGCCGCGCGGCGAGGGCGGCGCTGGAGGTGTACGAGGTCGACGAGCGCGGTCTGGACCGCCTCGACCGCGCCGTCCTGGAGGCGCTGTGCCGCCGCTTCGGCGGTGGGCCGGTGGGCCTGTCGACGCTGGCGGTCGTCGTGGGCGAGGAGGCCGAGACGGTGGAGACGGTGGCCGAGCCGTTCCTGGTCCGCGAGGGCCTGATCGGCCGCACGCCGCGGGGCCGGGTGGCGCTGCCGGAGACGTGGGCGCACCTGGGTCTCACCCCGCCGCGCGGCACGGCCTGGCAGCTGGCGCTGCAGCCGGAGGAGGAGACCGGGGACGACGGCGGGGCCGATCCGGCCGGCTGAGGCCGGTCGCGAGCGGGTCCGCGGGTGCTCGCGGGACGCCTGGGGTCCGTGGGGCCCGGGCGCACCCCTACACTCGCTCCCCGGGTCGGAGGGGAACCCCGTGCGGGTACCCACCGTTTCCCGGGGGGCCGGTCCGATGCCGGTGCCGCGCCGGTGCTGCCCCTCACCACCGGCAGGAGAGGACACATCCCGTGGACGGTTCGCTGGTCTTCCTGCTGCTCATGGTCGGCCTGCTGGTCTTCACGTTCTCCCGCACCCGCAAGCAGCAGCGGGCGCAGGCCCAGCTGCTCGACAGCGTGGGTCCCGGCGCGGAGGTCATGACGACGTCCGGCATGTTCGCCCGCGTGGTGGACGTGGACGGCGACGTCGTGCACCTGGAGCTCGCCCCCGGCACCGTCACCCGCTGGAACCGGCGGGCGGTGGCGCGCATCATCACCCCGGCCACCGGTCCGGACCCGGACGCCGCGGCGCCGGGCCGGTCGGGTGCGGCTCCCGCCCCGGAGGGCACGGCCGGTCCGCTGTCGCTGCACAAGGACGGTCCCGGTGCCGGCCCCGCGGCCGGTGGGGACGACCGCCCCCGCGCCTGAGGCGCGCCCCGCGGAGCCGGACGCCTCCGGTGGTGGACAGCGGAGGCGGCTGTGGCAGCATCGAAACACGCAGAGTGAATCCTGAGCGCGCGGCGTGGCCCGACGGGTCGATCGCGCCCCGACCCGAGGTACGGCGTGCCCCCCAGCAGAGCTCCCCGACGTCCCCGCCCCGGCCGCACGCTCGCCGTGCTGGTCGTCCTCCTCGCCGTCCTGTTCGGCGGGATCGCCGCCGGCGTCCGGTGGGGGGAGGCGAGCTGGAGCCCCGGTCTGGCCCTCGACCTCGAGGGCGGCACGGAGGTCATCCTCACGCCGCGCACCACCGGCGGTGAGCAGCCCACGCAGGAGAACCTCGAGCGCGCGGTCAGCATCATCAGCCAGCGCGTCAACGCCACGGGCGTCACCGAGGCGCAGGTGCAGGTGCAGGGCGGCAGCAACATCTCGGTGTCGATCCCGGGCACGCCCAGCCGCGCCACCCTCGACCTCGTGCGGCAGTCCGCGCAGCTGCGCTTCCGCCCGGTGATCGCCGTGGCGGCGGCCACCCCGGCGGCCAGCGTCCCGGCGGAGACCGCCGCACCGGCCGACCCCGCCGCTCCCACCGCGGCCCCGACGGACACCGCCAGCCCCGAGCCGACGCCGACCCAGAGCGGCGACGGCGCAGCGGTGCCCGGTGCGCTGCTGGCGGCCACCCCGGCCCCGACGGACACCGCGACGCCCGCCC
>NZ_BAABIL010000236.1:0-1965 GCF_039542765.1 Kineococcus glutinatus | reverse complement strand
CCTGCGCACCGGTGAGGGGGTGCGCCGGTGAGCCCCGCGGCCGCCCTCCTGCTCGGCGTGGCCCTGCTGCTCGGCAACGCCTTCTTCGTCGGCGCGGAGTTCGCCGTCCTCTCCGCCCGCCGCAGCCAGATCGAGCCGCTGGCCGGGACCAGCGCCCGCGCCCGCCACACCCTCGCGGCCATGGAGCAGGTGTCCCTCATGCTGGCCACCTGCCAGCTCGGGGTGACGCTGTGCTCCCTCGGCCTGGGCGCCGTCGCCGAGCCGGCGCTGGCGCACCTGCTGGAGCCGCTGTTCGCCCTCGTCGGCGTGCCGGAGCAGCTGCTGCACCCCGTGGCGCTCGTCCTGGCCCTGGCCGTCGTCGTGTACCTGCACGTCGTCGTCGGCGAGATGATCCCGAAGAACCTGGCCATCGCCGGGCCCGAGCGCGCGGCGCTGGTGCTCGCGCCGCCGCTGCTGTCCCTCGGCCGCTTCCTCGGCCCCCTCATCCGCGGCCTCAACGGCCTCACCAACGGGGCCCTGCGCCTGGCCGGCGTGGAGCCCAAGGACGAGGTCGCCTCGGCGTTCACCGTCGAGGAGGTGCAGTCGATCGTCGCGGAGAGCCGGCGGGAGGGGACGCTGGAGGACACCCAGGGGCTGCTGTCGGGCGCCCTGGAGTTCAGCGACCGCACGGTCGGCGACCTGGCCGTCCCGCGCGAGCGGCTCGTCACGGTGCCCGCCGGCGCCACCCCGCAGGACGTCGAGCTGCTGGTGGCCCGCACCGGCTACAGCCGCTTCCCCGTCGTCGACGCGACCGGGGAGCTGACCGGCTACCTGCACCTGAAGGACATCCTCTACGCCGACGACGAGCGCTACACCCAGCCCGTGCCGGACAAGCGGGTGCGCCAGCTCGTCACCGTGGGCAGCGGCGAGGAGGTCGAGGACGCCCTGGCCGCGATGCGCCGCAACGGCGCCCACCTCGCGCGCGTCCTGGACGCCGGGCGCGTCAGCGGCGTGGTGTTCCTCGAGGACGTCCTGGAGGAGCTCGTCGGCGAGGTCCGCGACGCCGCACAGCGCAGCGCGCTGCGCTGACGCGGCGGTCCCCGCCGGGAGCGCTGCGGCCGGCGGGGCACACGACCTCCACGACCGCTGCACCGCCCCCGCCCGCTGCGGCCGGGTGGGGGCGGGGGGCGGTGGTGGGAGGATGGGTGGCGACATGAGCGAGCAGTCCCAGAGATCCACCCTGACCATCAACTGGGCGCAGGTGCTGGCGGGCTCCCTCGCCGCCGTGACCTCCGCCGTGCTGTTGTCCTACCTCAAGGCGCTGGGGTCGGTCGGCACGTTGCTCGGTGCCGCCATCGGCAGCCTCGCGGCCTCCACCGCCACCGCCGTCTACGTCCACTACCTCAACCGCAGCCGCGAGAGGCTCCTGGAGGCCTCCCGCCGCGCCCGCGGCCGGAGCGCCGGCAGGACCGGCGACGGCACCGGCGACGGCACCGGTGGGGACGACGACACCGGCGGCGGCGACACCGGGACCGGGGAACCGCCCGCACCGGTGCCGGTGCCCCCGCCGGCGCCCCGGGCACCGCGGCGACCGCGGCCGCGCCACGTCCTCGGGCTCGCGGCCGCGACGTTCGCGCTCGCCGTCGGCGGCATCGCCACCTTCGAGTTCCTGACCGGCGAGCCCGTCGCCGCCCGCACCCAGGGCGCGAGCGCCTCCACCGCCGGCGTGGTCGGCGTCGACGTGCGCCCGGAACCGGCCACCCCGACGCCGACGGCCACCGCGACCGACAGCCCCACCGACGACCCCACCGCGACCGCGACCGACAGCCCCACCGCCAGCCCCGACGCCGGCACGGGCGACGACGAGCCGAGCGCCACGTCCGGCAGCACGTCCAGCAGCACGTCCAGCGCGTCCCCGACCGGCAGCGGCTCCGCCACCGCGAGCGCCTCGCCGGTCCCCGAGCGGGGGACGGTGCCCACCGGTGG
>NZ_BAABIL010000235.1:0-1582 GCF_039542765.1 Kineococcus glutinatus | reverse complement strand
AAATGAACTGACCCCAAAAAGTTGGACCTAAAAAAACCAACTTTGAGGAGGTCAGTTTTTTCATGACAAAATATAGTACAGAATTTAAGATGAAAATAGTACAAGAATACTTAAATAAAGAAGGAGGATATAAATATTTAACTGATAAATATGGACTCAGTGATCATTCAGTAGTCAGAAGATGGGTAAATTCATACAAAACACAAGGATATGAAGGCTTAAAAATTTCTAGAAAAAATAATAGTTACTCTTTCGAATTTAAGAAGAATATAGTAAACTTGTACTTAACAGGAGAAATGTCCTATCAAGAACTTTCTAATCAATTTAAGATTAATAATCCAGCGATCATTGCTAGATGGGTAATTGATTTTAGAAATCAAGGACTTGATGGACTTAGACCTAAAAAGAGAGGAAGACCTTCAAGTATGACTAAAGATAAAAATAATGAAAAAGAAAAAGAACAAGTAAAGAAAGAATATTCTAAGGAAGGGATAGACGAAATTGCTGAACTTAAAGATAAGCTTTACTGGGCACAAATGGAAATAGATTTTCTAAAAAAAAAGATGGAATTAGAGGACGAGGAAGATCAGAAAATGAGAGAATGGCTAGAATAATTCACTCATTAAGAGAAAAATATCCACTAAAAGATTTACTTAAACAATTTAATTTTCCAAAATCAACATACATGTATTGGCAAAAAAGATTTGATAGAAAAAATAAAGATGAAGCCTTTGAGAATCAAATCAAGAAAATGAGAAAAGATAATCCAAACTATGGATACAGAAGAATACATGCGATGCTTAGAAGACTTGGAATTTTAATAAACAAGAAAAAAGTTCAAAGGTTGGTACAGAAGCTGAAACTTCAGGTAACAAACTTTGCACGTAAATCAAGAAAATATTACTCATACAAGGGAACAGTAGGTAAAGTAGCACCAAATAGGATAAAAAGAAGATTTAAAACATCTGTAGTACATCAAAAAATCACAACAGATACAAGTGAATTCAAATACTATGAAACAGATAAGTATGGGAATATGCAAGTAAAAAAACTTTACTTAAATCCTTTCTTGGATATGTTTAATGGAGAAATCATTAGCTATTCAATAACAACTTCACCTACATTAGATGCAATAATAACATCACTTGAAGAAGCAATTTCAAAGACTTCAGATTGCAAGTTTAAAAGAATATTCCATTCAGATCAAGGATGGGCATATCAATTAAAACAATATACTGAAAAATTAGAATCTAATGGAATTTTACAGAGTATGTCAAGAAAAGGAAATTGCTTAGATAATTCTCCTATGGAGAATTTCTTCGGGATATTAAAACAAGAAATTTACTATGGTAGAACGTTTAAATCATTTAACGAACTAAAAAAGACAATAGAAGAATATATAAAATATTACAATGAAGATAGAATAAAAGAAAAACTTGGATATTTAAGTCCAGTTGAATATAGGAAATTGAATGCAGCTTAGCTGCGATTTCCCCTAGGGGAAATATGAGGACAAAAAAACCAGAGACAAATATTTCTAAATGTCTCTGGTATAAAGTCCAACTTTTTGGGGTCACCTTAT
>NZ_BAABIL010000234.1:0-719 GCF_039542765.1 Kineococcus glutinatus | reverse complement strand
GAACCTGCTGGCGCTGAACGCGACCATCGAGGCCGCGCGGGCCGGGGAGATGGGCAAGGGGTTCGCGGTGGTGGCCGGTGAGGTGAAGGAGCTGGCGCAGCAGACCGCCCGCGCCACCGAGCAGATCACCCAGCGGGTGGACGCCACGCAGAGCGACGCAGAGGCCGCCAGGGTCGCCATCCAGGAGATCACCGACGTCATCGGGCGGATCGACGGGCTGCAGGGCACGATCGCGGCGGCGGTGGAGGAGCAGTCGGCGACGACGGCGGAGATGGTCCGCAACGTCGTGGAGGTGTCGAGCAGCTCCCAGGAGATCGCCGCGAGCGCCGCGGGCATCACCGGTGCCGTCGACCGCACCACGGCGAGCGCCTCCCGCACCGCCGCCTCGGCCGGGGACCTGGCGCGGGTCGCCGACGAGCTGCGCGTCCTGGTGGGCGGCTTCCGCTGCTGACGCCGCCCGGCACCGGGCGGGTCAGCCGCGGGGGATGCTCTCGTGGTGGCGGATGACCTCGGAGATCACGAACGCGAGGAACTTCTCCGCGAAGGCCGGGTCGAGCTGCGCGTCGACCGCCAGCCGCCGCAGCCGGGTCGTCTGCTCCGCCTCCCGGGCCGGGTCGGCCGGCGGCAGGGCGTGGGTGGCCTTGAGCACGCCGACGCGCTGGGTGAGCTTGAACCGCTCGGCGAGCAGGTGGATGAGGGCGGCGTCCAGGTTGTCGATG
>NZ_BAABIL010000233.1:0-2880 GCF_039542765.1 Kineococcus glutinatus | reverse complement strand
ACGCCGCCAGCGCCGAGAGGGCGGCCGGCCCCGGCCGGCAGGGGACGTCGACGACGGTGAGCTCGTGGGAGCGGCGCGCCGCGGACAGCACCGACTCCACGGCGTCGGCGGGCAGGGCGTGGCTGGCCCCGCGGTCCCAGGACAGCACGTGCAACCCCTCGGCGGCCTCGACGACGGCGTGCAGGACCTCCGCCCGCAACCTGCCCTGCACGGCGAGCAGGTCGGCCCAGCGCAGCCCGGGGACCTCCTCGGCCCCCAGCAGGAGGTCGAGCCCGCCACCGAGGGGGTCGGCGTCCACGAGCAGCGCGCCGGTGCCCCGGGCGGCGGCGGTGGTGGCGAGCGCGGCGGCGAGCACGCTCGCCCCGGCGCCGACGCCGAAGCCCACGCCGCCGACGAGGGCGCCGGTGTCGCCGTGCGCCTCGGCCGCGTCGGCCATCCGCGCCAGCAGCCAGGCCTCGGCGTCGGGCAGGAGGGCGACGTGGTCGGCGCCGATCTCGGCGGCCCGCTGCCACACCTGCGGCGGCACCGCCCCGAGCGCCACGACGACGAGCCCTCCCCCGGCGACCGGGACGCCGCCGGCGAGGGCGTCGACCCCGAGCAGCTCCAGGCCCGCACCGTGGTCGGGGGTGGCGCGGTCGGGTGCGCCGCAGGCGGTGACCTCCAGGCCGCCGCACCCGGCGGCCGCGGCGATGCGCTGGACCGCGGCCACCAGCGCCGGGTCGTCCGTCCGCAGCCGGACGGGCGCCCCGGGCGGGCGGGACGGGTCGGGCCGTGGGGGGTGGGGTGGGGCGGCGCGCACGGGTTCCTCCTCGCAGACGGTGGGGGACCACCGTGCTGCGGCGCCGGCGCCGTCGCGGGCCGGGGACGGGCGCTGTGGAGGACGGGCCCCGGTGGGGGCGCCTGTGGATCGTGGGTGCGCGGCTCGCGGGCGCACGCCCGCCGCGAGGGCCGGGCGGAGGAGGTGTGGGAACGGCCCCCGCTGGGGGGGAGCGGGGGCCGTCTCACGGCCCGGCTCGGGGGGGATGAGTCGGACCGCGTGTAGCCCACAGGGCCTACACGAAACATCTTGAACCCGAACAGGGCCCCGTGGCAATTCCTCCGCGCCTTCGCACAGGTGCGTGTCGCCGGGGCGTCCCGCCCGGCCGCGGACCGCCGCGCTCAGGCGGCCAGGCGCTCCAGCAGGGACCGCGCCACCGGTGCGGCGACGGTGCCGCCGCTGCGGCCCTCGGCGACGAACACCGCGAAGGCGCGCTCGCCCTGCCAGCCCACGACCCAGGCGTGGGTCTCGGGCGGGACGGCGGTGCCGTGCTCGGCGGTGCCGGTCTTGGCGAAGACGTCCCCGCCGGGGCAGTCGCGCAGCGCGGTCGCGGTGCCGGAGACGACGACCTCCCGCATGAGCTCGCGCAGCGTCGCCACCGCGTCGGCGGGCAGCGAGGCGGCGGGGGCCGCTGCCGGGGCGGGGTCGAGCACGATCCGCGGCACGGCGGTCGCGCCCCGCGCCGCGGCGGCCCCGGCGACGGCGAGGGCCAGGGCGCTGACGAGGGTGCGCCCCTGCCCGAAGCTGGCCGCCGCGCGGTCCACCGCCGACTCCGCGGCGGGCACGTCGCCGTCGAAGGCGTCCACGCCGACGTCCCAGCCGGCGCCGATGCCGAGCTGGGCGGCGGCGCGCGGCAGGGCGTCGTCGTCCAGGCGGGAGCTGAGGTCGACGAAGGCGGTGTTGCAGGACCGGGCGAAGTCGGTGCGGAAGGTCGTCGCCCCGAAGGCCTCCCCCTCGAAGTTGCGGAAGGTGCGCCCGTCCACGGTGGCCGTGGTGGGGCAGGCGACGGGCTCCTCGGGGGACAGGCCCTGCTGCAGCAGCGCGAAGGTGGTGACCACCTTGAAGGTGGACCCGGGTGGGAATCGGCCGGTGAGGGCGCGGTCGCCGCCGGTCGCGGGGCCGTTGGCGACGGCGAGGACGTCGCCGGTGGGGACGTCGACGACGACGATCGCCGACTGCGGTCCCACCCCGGCCAGGACCTCGTCGGCGGCCTGCTGCACCCGTGCGTCGAGGCTGGTGGTGACGCTCGTCCCGGGCAGCGCCTCGGCGGTGAAGAGGGTGCGGGCCTGCGCGCCCTCCTCCGCGCCGCGCAGCTGCACGACGAGGCCGGTCGTGCCGGCCAGCCGCTCGTCGTAGCGGCGCTGCAGCCCGGACAGGCCCGCCCGGTCGCCGGCGGCGTAGCGCCCGGCCGATCCCTCGACGATCTCCGCGGTGACCTCCCCGACGCTCCCCAGCAGGGCGCGGGCGAAGGCGCGGGTGGGTGCCAGCGGGGTGCTGCCGGCGCGGAACACGACCCCGGGCACCGGGCGCAGCCGGTCCTGCGCGGCGTCGAAGTCGGGGCGGCGCAGGGTGATGACGGCGACGAAGGCGTCCGGTCGCGCGGCGCGGACGCGCTCCTCCAGGGCGGCGTCGTCGACGTCGAGGACGGCGGCCACGGCGGCTGCGGTGGCGGCGGGGTCGGTGGTGCGGGAGGGCTGGACGCCCACGTCGACGACCTCCGTGGCGGTGACGACCGGGCTGCCGTCGCGGCCGAGGACGTCGGCGCGCTCGGGCTGCTGCCGCACGGTGGTGAGGGTGGCGCCCGCGGTGAGGTCGGGGTGGACGATCGAGGGCGACCAGACCACGCGCCAGTCATCGCCGCCGTCGACGAGGCCGGCGCTGGTGCGGTAGGTCCAGGTGGCTGCGCCGACCTGCCAGGTGACGTCGCAGGTGGCGGTGGCGCGCCCGTCGCCCGCCGCGGTGGTGTCGACGCCGGCGAGGGCGACCCGCGGGCCGGCGGCCCCGCCGGCGAGCAGGCCCGCGAAGGTGCGCTCGTACTCCTGCGCGACGGCGGTGGCGGTGGC
>NZ_BAABIL010000232.1:0-13864 GCF_039542765.1 Kineococcus glutinatus | reverse complement strand
GCACGGCGCAACCGGGACACCAGGGACTGCAGCGCGCCCGCCCCGCCGGCGGTGCCGTCGGGCCAGACCGCGGCCTCGAGCTCGGGCACGGTGACCACCCGGCCGGCGTCGAGGGCCAGCCGGGCCAGCAGGGCGGCGAGACGGGCGCCGGGCACGGGCAGCGGCCGGCCGTCGCGCAGCACCTCCAGCGGCCCGAGCAGCCCGATGCGCACGTCCTCCACGCGCCCACCCTGCCACCCGTGGTGGGCGCGGTGGGACGTGCGGGTCGCGACGGGCATCGGTGTGGACGCCGACCTGCACCCCGGCGAGCAGGCCGTGCCGGAGGAGCGTCCGCTCCACCGCGATCGTGGCCTCTCGGCGGTGCGCGCGCGTGCCGAAAACCGGGTGCGGCGCGGCGGGCGCGGAACGCAGGATGCCCGCGTGCTGCGAACCCCACCGAGGTCGCGGGAGCGCCGCCGAGGCGCCCTGGTGCCGTCGTTCCCGACGCCCACGTGCTGCGCGCCGGTGGCGGCGCGATGAGGCGGGAGCGGCAGGTCCGCCACCGGGTGGAACAGCCCGAGGACCGGCTCGCCGTGCGGGAGCTGCACCGGGAGGCGTTCGGCGACCACGGGCGGGTGGTGGCCGACCTGGTCGACGGGCTGCGCGCCCGGGTGGGCGCCGGCCACGGGATCTCCCTGGTCGCGGAGGTGGGCGGCGGTGTCGTCGGTCACGTCGTGCTCACCGACGCCCTGCTCGACGCGCCGCGCCGGCTGGTCACCGTGCGCGTGCTCAGCCCGCTGGCCGTGCTGCCGGCGGCCCAGCGCCAGGGCGTCGGGCGGGCCCTGGTCGCAGCCGCCCTGCAGCACGAGAGCACGCGAGCGGTTCCCGTCGTGTTCGTCGAGGGTGATCCCGGCTACTACTCGCGCCTGGGTTTCGAGCCCGGCGGTCCGCACGGCTTCCGCAAGCCCTCCCTGCGGATCCCCGACGCCGCCTTCCAGGCCTTCCTGCTCCCGTCGCACGAGCCGTGGATGACGGGCACGCTCGTCTACCCCGACGTGTTCTGGCGGCACGACGCCGTCGGTCTCCGCGACCCCGGCGCCTGACACCCACCCCGGCCGCCGGATCCCGCGCCCCGCGACGGCCGGTCAGGCCCGCTCCGGCCGTGCCGGCCCCACCGGCTGGCGCAGGATCGTCCGGAGCCGGTCCGGGGCGGTGCGGCGCGGGTCGCTGAGGTAGATCTCGTGGTGCTTGCCGCGCATCACGAGGCCCTGCTCGGGGACGAAGCGGGTGTGCAGGTCGTCCAGCACGGGGCCCTCCGCGTCGAAGGACCCGATGTGCAGCGTCTGCGCGCACAAACCCTCGTCGAGCACTTCGACGCGGACGCGCTCCACGGGCAGCGAGGGTTTCCGGGCGGCCACCGACTCCCGCGCGGCCGCGACGTGCTCCGCCCCGAGCCAGTGCGGCGTCATCAGCATCATCGTCCAGTCCCACGCCGACTTGTCCCGCTCCCGGGTGAACACGGCCATGTCCGCCGCCCACCACAGCCCCTCGAGGGGTGGGATCACGTAGTCGCGGCCGAGCTCGGCCCTGCTTGCGAACTTCAGCGCGTACGCCAGCGGGTACAGCACCTCCAGCGCTCGCGCGTACCCCGGTGAGGTGTTGGGGTCCCCGTGGCCGTCGACCGCGAGGTACCGCAGGGGTGGGACCTCGACGAGGCGGAACTCGCCCCGCCGGGCCCGGTAGGAGTCGAGGCTCTTCCTGACGTCGGTCTTCACGGTCACCACCGTTCCCCCCGGAGCGCGCGTGCGGAAGGGTGCGGGCGGACGTTGCGCTACGTGCCGGAGCAGCGCCCGCGCAGCACGGGCAGGCCGGGGCCGGTGAGGTCGTCGCAGTACGCCTGCCGCCCGGCCGCGGCCATGGTGAGCGCCAGCGTCGTCCCGCTCACGAGGGGGCCCTCACCCGTCGCGAAGGGGCCGTCCGTGGCCTCTAGGCGCAGACCCCGGATCGTGCTGCGGCTGGTGACGGTGAAGTCCCGCCCGGCGAAGAACCGCGCGACGGCGGTGACGGTCTCCACCGGCGGCGTGTGGGGCAGGCCCAGCGGCCGGCGGACGTCCTGGGCGTGGACGACGACCTCGCCCAGCCACGCCGCGGTGGGGCCCGGCGGTGCGGTCGTGCTGGTGGTCACCCGGCGGAAACGCGCCAGCGTCTCGGCCGGGGTCGCGCCGCGGTGCTCGGCCAGGCGGCGCTGGTTGTGCAGGTCGAAGTCGAAGCGTGCACCCACGACGCTGGCGATCCAGCGCAGCGGGCCGGTGCTCGCCGCGGCGGTGAGGTGGGCGACGACCTCCTCCACCGACCAGCGCCCGCACAGCGACGGCAGCGCCCACCGTGCCGCGTCGAGGCCCGCGAGGTCGTCGGCGAGGGCCGCGCGTTCGGTGTGGGCGGCGGCCCACAGGGTTTCGCGTGTCGTGGTGGCACCGGGCACGGGGTTCCCCCTGTCGTCGGGCCGGCCCCGCCGGTGGCGGTCCGCCGTGGTCGGACCCGTCGGTCCGGGGCCAGTATCCAGCGGGTCGCCGCAGGCGGCCGGCGGCTCGCCGGCCGCCGCCCTCCCGGTGTCACCGGCCGCGGGCCGCCCGGGTCAGCAGGCGGACGCGCAGCCGGTGCAGCTGCGGCATCAGCCCGTAGACGACGATCGGCACGGCGATCGTGGCGAGCACGAAGGTGCGGGTGACGGGCGCGAGGGTGCTGAGCCAGTCGCCGAGGGCGACGTTGAGCACCGTGAGCGTCGGGAAGACGGCCAGCCAGATCATCAGGGCGAGCTGGTGCCTGGTCGGCGGTCCGGCGGGTGCGGGGCGCGGTGCGGACGAGGCGGTCATGGTCCCTCCGGGGTGATCGGGGTCTGGTGCGGGGTGGCGGGCCGGGTGGTTCAGGCGACGTGGCCGCGGCCGAAGGCGTCGACCGCGTCCCGGACGTCCACCTCGACGAGGTGGGCGTTGACGGCCAGAGCAGCGGTGGAACCCTCGCCGGCGGCGGTGACGACCTGGGCGCGCGGGTTGGCGATGTTCCCGGCGACCCAGACGCCCGGAACGCTGGTGCGACCGTCCG
This sequence comes from Kineococcus glutinatus, assembly GCF_039542765.1. NCBI lineage: Bacteria > Bacillati > Actinomycetota > Actinomycetes > Kineosporiales > Kineosporiaceae > Kineococcus > Kineococcus glutinatus. The sequence continues at coordinate 10,783 of NZ_BAABIL010000232.1, read as the reverse complement.
CGTCCCGGACCGGCCAGCCGTGCTCGTCGAGCTCGCAGCCGAGGCCCGCGAGCAGTCCGCTGTTCGGCACGAACCGCGGCGGCACGAACAGGACGTCGCGGGGCACGACGCGGCCACCGCCGAGCGCGACACCGCGCAAGCGGTCCTCCGCCACGACGACGTGCTGCACGTCGCCCTCGACGATCCCGACGGCGCGGGCCACCAGCTCGCACCGCTCCGGGTCCGTGAGCCGGCCGGTGGGGGTGAAGTACACGACGTCGTGGCTCCACTGGCGCACGATCTGCGCGTAGCGGACCGCGCCGGCACCTCCGCCCAGGACGCCGAGCTTCCTGCCCCGGACCTCGTGGCCGTGGCAGTACGGGCAGTGCAGCACGTCGCGCGCCCACCGGGCGCGCAGCCCGGGGACGTCGGGCAGCTCGTCGCGCAGACCCGTGGTGACCAGCAGCGCCCGCGCCGACACGTGGCGGCCGTCGGCGAGCAGCACCCGGAAACCCCGGTGGCCGTCGGGGAGCAGTTCGGTGGCGGTCCCGTCGATGATCGTGCCCCCGTAGCCGGTCACCTCGGCGCGGCCCGCCGCCAGCAGCTCGGCGGGCGGCAGGCCGTCACGGGACAGGAACCCGTGCACGTGGGTGGCGGGTGCGTTGCGCGGGCTGCCGGAGTCCAGCACCGCGACCCGCCGGCCGGCCCGGGACAGCACCAGGGCCGCGGAGAGCCCGGCGGGGCCACCGCCGATCACCGCGACGTCGACGTCCTCCGTGCCACGAGCTCGTTCTCCCATGCCACGAGCCTGGCCCCGGACCGCCGGCGTGCCCACGGACGTTGCCGTTCCCGGGACGGGTGCGTTCAATGAGCCCCGTGGAGGACGGGACGGCGACCATCGCGGCCGCGCTGGAGCAGGTGGCGCCGAGGTTGCGGCGGCTGCGGGACCAGCGCGGCACCACCCTCACCGAGCTCGCCGCCGCGACGGGGATCTCCAGGAGCACCCTGTCGCGGCTGGAGACCGGGCAGCGCCGCCCCAGCCTGGAACTCCTCCTCCCGCTGTCCCAGGTGTACCGGGTACCGCTGGACGACCTCGTGGGCGCCCCCGACGTCGCCGACCCCCGCATCCGGCTCAGGCCCCGGCGGCTGAAGGGGCACACCGTCATCCCGCTCTCGCGCCACCCGGCCGCCGCCCAGGCGTGGAAGATCGTCATCCCGACGTCGAAGACGACCCCCGAGCCGAGGGTGCACGAGGGGCACGGGTGGCTCTACGTGCTCTCCGGGCGCATGCGGCTGGTGCTCGGTGACGAGGACGTCGTCCTGGAGCAGGGCGAGGTCGTCGAGTTCGACACCGCGACACCCCACTGGTTCGGCAGCACGGGCGAGGACGTGGCGGAGGTCCTCAGCCTCTACGGCCGCCCCGGCGAGCGCATGCGCAGGTTCGCCGTGCCCGCTGCCGCCGGCGGGGCGAGCGCGGCGAGGAAGTCGCGGTAGGTGCTGAGCACCCCGGGCGCCAGCAGCGCCCGCGGCCGGGCGACCGCGGCGAGCAGGCCGAGCGCGTCGGACTCCTCCACCGCCGGCCGGGCCATCGAGTGCGCCGCCTCGAAGCGGGCGACCGTGACGTCGTCGCCGAGGATCCGCCGGTAGGTGGCCTCGGTCTCGTCGACGTCGACGTTGCGGTCCTCGGAGCCCAGGGTCAGCAGGACGGGCAGGTGCCGCGCGGCCGCCGCCTCCAGGTCGGCGGTCGCGTCGGCGCGGAAGTTGCGCGCGACGAAACCCCAGCGCTCCGCGTCCATCGGGTCGGCCTCCGTCGTCCGCGCGAGGTACCGGGTGTGGTCGGCCCCGGACTCCAGCAGCGCACGCGTGCGGTCGCTGGCCGCGACGGCCTCCTCCCGCGCGGCCTCGTCGGCGCCGGCGTGGTCGAGCTCGGCGAGCAGGTTGAACCGACCCTGCCGCAGCCAGTTCACCGCCGGGCTGACGGCGACGACGGCGTCGACGTCGGAGCGGGTCCGGACGACCTGCGGCAGCACCCACCCCGCCTGGCTGGCCCCCCACAGCACCGTGGTGCCCGTCGGCAGGTCGGGCTGCGCCGCGGCCCAGCCCAGGACGTGCGAGACCTCCGCGGCGCGCTCGTCCATGCTCTGCGACAACCAGTTCCCGCTGGAGGCGCCCACGCCCGGCTTGCTCCAGGACAGCGTCGCGAAGCCGGCGTCGGCAGCGGCCTCGAACCACGGCCGGTACAGGCCGTCGTGGGTGGCGTCGACCGGTCCGTCGCCGTGCACGAAGACCACCAGGCCCCGCGCGGTTCCCCGCGGGCGGGCCACGACCGCCTCCAGGGCCCCTCCCGGCACGGGGACGACGACCCGCTCCTCCTCGAAGCGGTAGTCGTTGCCGGCCGCCACCAGCAGGCCCAGCCCCAGGGCGAGCGCGGCCAGGACCGCGAGGCCTCGAAGTATCGTTCTCGTCACGGTCGTAGCGTATGCGATAGTTGGCGGGTGGAGATCGGGCTCGGTGTCGCGGCGGCGGAACGGGCGCGCGTCGGCGCGCTGTACTGGGAGGCGTTCGGGGCGAAGCTGGCCCCCGCCTTCCGCGACGGCGCGACCGGTCGTGCGGAGATCACCGCGGCCGTGGTCGCCGACCGCTTCCTCGTCGCCCGCGACGGCGCGGACGTGCTGGGGGTCTGCGGGTTCCGCACGGGCGGACGCGGTGCGGTGGACTGGTCGTGGCGGGCGACGCGGTCGAGGCTGGGGTCCGTCGCGGCCCTCAGGGCGGCGGCGGTCCTCGTCCCGCTGCACCGGGCCGACGTCCGCGGTGTCCTCGTGCTGGACGGGTTGTGCGTCGCGGCGGACCGGCGTGGTGCCGGGACCGGATCGGCCTTGCTCGCCGCCGCCGCCGACCTCGCGGCGCACCGGGGCGACCGCGCCGTCCGGCTGAGCGTGGTCGACACCAACTCCCGCGCCGAGGCGCTGTACCGGCGCCGGGGTTTCACCGTCGTCGAGGAGGGCGACGTGGGCCCGCTCGCAGGTGTCTACGGTTTCCGCCGCTACCGCACGCTGCAACGCCCCGTCGCCGGAGCGGCGGGGGGACGGCGGTGACGCCTCCACCGGTCCCCGCGCCGCGGACGGTGGTGGAGGCGTTCCTGCCGTTGCGGGGCGACGTGGTCCTCGCCCCGGTCTACGACACCGCCAACGCGGTCGGCCTGGGCGACCAGCCGGTCCGGCTGACGATCCGCCGCCTCGTCGCCGCCGGTGACGTCGAGCAGCACGGCCGCGGCCGCGCCGGCACCCTGCGGCTGACGCCGACCGGACGGGCCCGGATCGAGCGCGACCGGCTCGCGCTGCGCCTGGCGCAGGCGCAGGACGCCGGGCTGGCGCCCTGGGACGGCACCTGGCACCTGCTCGCGGTCAGCGTCGAGGAGTCGGCCCGCGCCGTGCGGGACGCGCTGCGCCGCGACCTCACCGCCGCCGGCGCCGCCGCGGTGTCCACCGGGCTGTACGTCAGCCCGCACGACCTGTCCGCGATGCTGGGGGCCACCGACCGCCGCCACCTCGTCCTGGCCACCGCGGACCACCTCCAGGTGCGGGGGACCGGCGACCCGCTCGCCCTCGCCGAGCAGCTGTGGCCGGCCGCACCCGTGGACCAGGCGTACGACGCCCTCGCCGCCGTGCTCGCCCGGCCCCCCGCGCCGGATCCGCTCGTGCAGCAGCTGCGGCTGGCCGACGCCCTGGAGCGGTCCCTGCGCGACGACCCGCTGCTGCCGCACGAACTGCGCCCCCGGCCGTGGCGCCCGGCGCACCTGCGCCGGCGGTGGTACGCGGCGTGGACGTCGCTGGCCGAGAGGCTCGGTGACGGGGCGCTCTACCGCGGATGGCTGGACGCGTGAGGGCGCAGGGCCGGGCGATGAGTTCCGGGCCGTGCCGGGGTCACACCGTGCAGGACGGCCGGTGGGCCGGCGAACTCGTGGCTGGGGGAGACGCATGGCCAAGCTCGTCTACTCGATGATCACCTCGCTCGACGGCTACGCCAAGACCGAGGAGGGCGGCCTCGGCACCGGGGCGGACGACCCGGAGGTGCACACCTTCATCGGCGACGTCTTCCGCCCCTTCGGCACGTACCTCTATGGCCGCCGGACGTACGAGACGATGGTCTGGTGGGAGACCGCGCACACCGAGCCCGACGTGCCGCCGCACATCCTGCAGTACGCCCGCGACTGGCAGGCCGCGGAGAAGGTCGTGTACTCCACGACGCTGGGATCGGTCTCCAGCGCGCGGACCAGGATCGAGCGCACCTTCGACCCCGACGCGGTGCGCAGGCTCAAGGCCGAGGCCGACACCGACCTCACCATCGACGGCCCGGACCTCGCCGCCCAGGCCGTCGTCGCCGGCCTGGTCGACGAGTACCACCTGTTCACCACCACCACCGTGGTCGGTGGTGGCACCCGGTTCTTCCCCGACGGCGTGCGCCTCGACCTCGACCTCGTCGAGCAGCGCACCTTCGGCAGCGGGCTGATCTACGCGCGCTACCGCACCCGCTGAGCCGCGACGGCACCGGAAGCCGGCCCACCCGGGCCGGGGGCGGGCGTCCCGGTCCGGCACGTCACGACGGGCGCAGGTGCTCGATCGCGACGCGGTGCCGCTCGCGCAGCCGCTGCGCGATCAGCGACCGGTGGCAGGCCTCGGCGTCGAGCTCGACGCAGAACAGCGCCGCCGTCCCGCTCCCCGACGGCACCGGCACGATCGGCGCGAGGTCGGCGCGGTCGAGGACCTCGGCGGTGTAGCGGCGGGCGTACTCGTCGGCCAGTTCGCGGCGTGAGCGCTTGCCGACCCCGCGGCGGGCGTCCTCGGCGTACTGGAGCCGGCGCAGCTCGGTGGTCGGGGCCAGCTCGGGGTGGTGCTCGTACCCGATGCGGGCGCGGGCCAGGGCCGCCTGCAGCCGCAGCGAGTTCGCCCAGGAGTACTCGGGTCCGCGGACACCGCGGCGCTGGCGCACGTCGAGCAGCAGGTGGACGTCGGCGTGCTGCAGCCGCCGGACGAAGGATTCGCCGTCGAAGCCGTACACGCCGATCGTCGCCATCTCGGGTGCCGGCGACCGCCGGCGCGCCTCCGCCGCCCGGGTCGTCCGGGCCCGCGCGGGCAGCGGGGTCGTGCGGTCGGTGTCACGCAACGGCGGTGCCCTCCAGCTCGACCAGCTGGCCGGGGACCGCCAGCCGCGTCACCCCGAGCATCGTGGTCGCCGGCGCCGCCCCCGCGGCGCCCAACCGCGACGCCAGCACGCCGTAGTGCTGCAGCAGCAGGTCGACGTCGCTCGTGTAGACGGTGAGCCGCACGAGGTCCGCGAGGGACATCCCCGCCCCGGCGAGCACGGCCTCCAGGTTGTCGGTGCTCAGCGCCAGCTGCGCCGCCATGTCCCCCTCGTGCCGGGGCCGGCCGTCGCCGCTCATGGCGGTCTGCCCGGAGCACCAGAGGGTCCGGGTGTGCCCGGAGACGACCTCGCCCTGGTTGAACCCCATCGCCGCCGACCACGTCACCGGGTTGATCGCAGTTCGTTCCACAGCAGTTCAGCTCCATCCGCTCCGTCGAGGGTTCCTCGAAAGCCCGACGGCTCCAGCCTCCCGACGATTGACGACATCCCCGGTCGTGTATTCCGCTACGGTTCTCGGGTGCGCGCCGACCGGCTGGTCTCGCTGGTGCTGCTGCTGCGCCAGCGCGGCCGGCTGACCGCGGCAGCGCTGGCCCGGGAGCTGGAGGTGACCCCCCGCACCGTGCAGCGCGACATCGAGGCGCTGTCCGCGGCCGGCGTCCCGGTGTACGCCGAACGCGGCCGGCACGGCGGGTACGCGCTGCTGCCCGGTTTCGCGACCGAGCTCACCGGGCTGAACCACGACGAGGCCCTGGCCCTCGTGGTCGCCGGGTCCCGGCACGGCGAGCGGGTGCTGGGCCTCGGCCCGGCGCTCGCCTCGGCCGTGCGCAAGGTGGCCGACGCGCTGCCCGAGAAGCACCGCGCCACCGCGAGCGACGCGGCCCGCCGGGTGCTCCTCGACCCGGGGACCGACCTCGTCCCGCGCCGGGTGGTTCCCGAGGAGGTACCCGCCCGGGCGTTGGCCGAGGTCCGGCGCGCGGTCCTCACCGGGCACAGGTTGCGCATCCGCTACGCGGCCACCGACCAGCCGCCGCGGTGGCGCACCGTGGACCCGATCGGCCTGGTCACCTCGGGGGAGCGGGTCTACCTGCTGGCCACCAGGTCCGGCGAGGACCGCACCTACCGGCTCTCGCGGGTGCTGGCCGCGGAGGAACTCCCCGAACCGGCGCGGCGGCCGGACCACGTCGACCTCGACCGGCTCTGGCGGGAACGCTGCGCGCAGTTCCTGGCCGGGGGCGACCGGCTCACCGCGCTGGTGCGGGTGGACCCGGCGCGGCGGGACGACCTCGCGGGCACCGTGCTGGCCGTGCGCGCCGAGGACCCCGACGCCGACGGCTGGCTGCGGCTGGAGGTCACCTTCCAGGACCTCCGGCACGCGGTGTGGGCGCTGTGGCGCCTCGCCGCGGACGCCGAGGCCCTCGCCCCGCCGTCGCTGCGCACCGTCCTGCGCGACCGCACCGCCGCGCTCGCCGCCCGCTACGGGGTGCCCGCCTGAGGGCCACCACCCGCCGCGGGCCGCGCGCCCGGCCTCACAGCAGCCGGCGCGCCGCCGCCCAGCGGGTCAGCTCGTGCCGGCTGGACAGCTGCAGCTTGCGCAGCACCGACGACACGTGCGTCTCCACCGTCTTCACCGAGATGAACAGCTCCCGCGCGACCTCCTTGTAGGCGTACCCGCGCGCGATGAGCCGCATCACCTCCCGCTCCCGCGCCGAGAGCCGGTCCAGCTCGTCGTCCACGGCCGCCACCTCGCCCGCGGCGGCGCCGAACGCGTCCAGCACGAAACCCGCCAGCCGCGGGGAGAACACCGCGTCCCCGCCGGCGACCCGGTGCACCGCGTCGGCCAGCTCCGCCCCGTCGATGCTCTTGGTGACGTACCCGCGCGCCCCGCGGCGGATGACGGCGATGACGTCGTCGGCGGCGTCGGAGACGCTCAGGGCGAGGAAGCGCACCGGCCGCTCCCCGGTGAGCAGGTCCGCGCACCGGTGCAGCACCTCCGCACCGCCCGAGCCGGCGGTGGCCGTCGGCACGGCACCCTCGGTGTCGGGCAGGTGCACGTCGAGCAGCACCACGTCGGGGCGCTCGCGGTGCACCACGGCCACCGCCCCGGACACGTCCGCAGCCTCGCCCACCACCTCGATGCCCGCGTCCACCGCCAGTTCCGCGCGCACCCCGCTGCGCACCATCCGGTGGTCGTCGACGATCACCACCCGCACGCCGGCGGCGCCCCCCTGCCCGTCCGCGCTCACCGCGTCCCCTCCCCGTGCTCGCCCGGCGGGGGCGGTGGCAGCCGCAGCGCCACCTCGGTGCCCCCGCCGGGCGCCGGGCGGACCTCGGCCCGGCCACCCGCGCGCTGCATGCGCCCCAGGATGGACTGCCGCACGCCGAGGCGGTCCTCCGGCACCGCCGACAGGTCGAAACCGGGGCCGCGGTCGCGGACGAACACCTCCACGCCCGCCGGGCCGTCGGCCTCGGCGTAGACGCTCACGACGCCCCCGCCGTGGCGGGCGGCGTTGAGCAGCGCCTCGCGGCAGGCCTGCACCAGCGCGGTGGTCCGCCGGTCGAGGTTCCGCTCGTCGAGGTCGCCGACGACGATGACGTCGACGGTGGCGCCGTGGGCGTCCTCCACCTCCGCGGCCACCGCGCGCAGCGCCGCCCCGAGGGTTCCGTCGCCGGTGCTGCTGCTGCCGTACAACCAGGAACGCAGGTCCCGCTCCTGCGAGCGCGCCAGCCGCGCCACCTCCGCGGGGTCCCCGGCGCGGCGCTGGATGAGGGCGAGGGTCTGCAGCACGGAGTCGTGGATGTGCGCGGCGAACTCCGCGCGCTGCTGCTCCCGGGCCAGGGCGGCGCGCTCCTCCCCGAGCTCCGACCACAGCCGCACCGCCCAGGGCGCCAGCACGAGGCCGGTGCCGGCGAGCACGACGAGCGCGGCCAGCAGCGACGTCCACAGCAGCGTGACGTCGGCGCGGCCCAGCAGCAGCACGACGCCCACGCCGACGAGCAGGATGCCGGCGGTGACCCGGGCGGCGGCGACGCGCCCGCGGTTGCGGTCGAACCCGGCGCCGTGCACGAGCCGGGCGCGGCGGGTGCTGTCCAGCTCGCTCCAGGCCAGGACGACACCGGCCAGCACGGCCAGCACCGGCACGACGGTGCGGGCGCTGAGGTCGGTGCCGGTGAGGCGCAGCGCGCTGGTGGCGCCGATGACCACGAGCCCGGCGCCGACGAGGGCGTCGCGGTGCTCGCGCACCCACGTGCCGGGGTCGCGGCGCAGGGAGCGGGCGCTGCCGGGCGGGGCGTCGGCGTCGCGGGCGTCGGGCACGAACAACCAGCAGGTGGCGTAGAACGCCAGGCCGAACCCCGCGACGAGGGACAGGGCCAGCAGCGCGGCGCGCAGCCGTCCCACGGGGATGCCCACATGCGCGACGAGGCCGGCGGCGACGACGGCGACCCGGCGGCCCGCGACGGGGCGCACGAGCGGCCCGGCGGGCGCTGCCGGTGGTGCGGCGGGCGGTGCTGCGGTGCTGCTCACGCTGCGATCGTGGCACGCGCGGCCGGGGCGGCGCTGCCCCCGGCGGTGGTCACCGAGGCCGGGTGGGGGATCCCCCTGATGGTGGTTCGGGGCGTCCGGGCGCCAGCATCGGGGCATGGACACGCAGGAGCAGCCGGCGATCGCCGGTGCCGACCCGGCGCCCGGGGGTGGGACCCGGTCCGGGAACGACGGTGCGCCGGGCGCGAACGCCTGCACGGCGCAGGAGCGGTTCTTCGGAGCCGTGCGCGGTCTGGGCGCCGAGCGCGCCGCGGACCGCTGGTTCACGGGCGTGTGCGCCGGGCTGGCGCACCGCTTCGGGGTGGACCCGGTCGTGGTGCGGGCGCTGTTCGCGGCGCTCACCGTCGCCGGCGGCCTGGGGCTGGCCCTCTACGGCGTCGCGTGGTTGCTGCTGCCCGGCCGCGACGGGCGCATCGAGGCCGAGCGCGCGCTGCGCGGCGACGTCTCCGGCGCCGCGGTGGCGGCCGGCGTCCTCGTGGTGCTGGACCTGGCCACCGGCCAGGGGGTGTTCGCGTGGGAGAGCTGGGGCGCCGCGCCCGGCTGGGGCGTGCTCATCACGTTCCTGGCGCTGGCCGGGGTGTGGTGGCTGCTGCGCGACCGGCTGCCGCAGTTCCTCGGTGGTTCGCAGCCGAACCCGCCGCGGTGGGTGCCCCGCGCGGCGGCGCCCACCGCTGCCGGTGACGTTGCGGCGCCCGCCGGGGAGACCGCCGCGCCGCGGTTGTCGCTGCGCAAGGAGCACCCCGCCGACGCCCCCGCCGCCGCGGCCGCCGAGGACGCGGCGGAGGAGGCGGCGGAGGTCCCGTGGTGGGAGCAGCCCGGCGTCCCGCCCGCCGTGCAGCGCGCGCAGCGGGAGTTCGAGAAGGCCCGCAAGGAGTTCCAGCGCGGCCGCGAGCAGTTCTCCCGCGGCGCGGAGAAGGCGGCCCTGGCGGTCGCCGAGGCCGAGCGGCGCCGGCTGGCGGCCGAGCGGCGCAAGCGGGAGCGCGCGCTACGCCGCCGCCCGGGGTCGCCGCTGCTGACCACCGCCGTCGTCGGCCTCGCCCTGGTGGTCGCGGGCGCCGTGGTGCTGGCCGACCGGGTGGGCGTCCTGCCGGGGCACCCGCTGCCGCTGGCGCTGGCCGCGGCGACGTTCGTCACCGGTGTGGGCGCGCTCCTGGCGGGGCTGCGGGGCCGCCGCGGAGGTGGCGACGGCCTGGGCTGGGTGCTGGCGGTGCTGGCGGCCCTGACGGCGCTGGTGCCGATGCAGCCGGGCCCGCTGCGGGCCGGGGAGCAGTGGTGGACGCCGGACGGGACGGACCAGGCCCGCAGCGTCCTGGTCGGGGACTTCCACGTCTCCACCGAGGACCTGGCGCGCAGCGCCGGGGGAGCGGCACCGCAGGTCGAGGCGTCCCTCGGGACGGGCCGGCTGGTCGTGGCGGGCGCTGCGGAGCAGACGGTGCTGGTGGTGACCCGGGTGGCGACGGGGCGGGTGGAGGTCGACGCGCCCGGGGCGCGGCGGCTGACGGGTCCGGAGGCGGACCGGGTGGCGCAGGAGTACGCGGGGGAGGGCGCCGGTGAGGTGCGCTCCTACGTCGTGGGCGAGGACGCGGCGCAGGTCGCGCAGCGCGCGGCCGGCGTGGCGTCGGGCGTGGACGCGGTGGTCGTGGCCACGGTCGGGGCGGGCCAGGTGCTGATCGCCGGGCCGGGCAGCGCCCCGCAGGTGCCGGAGGCACCGCAGGCGCCCGAGGCGCCGGTGGTGCGCGACGGTGCCGGAGTGACGATCGACCTGGGGCTGACGGGAGCGGGACGATGAACGGCACCGGCGACGGGTACGGGCGGCAGGACGCCGCGCAGGAAGACGCCGCGCAGCAGGACGCCGGGCAGCAGGACGCCGGGCGCTGGAACACCGAGATCCCGCAGGGGGCCGGTGAGCCGCCGGTGGCCGGGACCCCCACCGCCCCGGTGGCCGAACCCCTGGCTGAGCCCCTGGTCGAACCCCCGGCCGAACCGCTGGCCCGGCCGGAGTGGACGGTGAACGCCACCGGGGTGCTGTCCGGGCTGCTGCTGGTCGCGGTCGCGGTGGGCGTCGTGCTGTACGAGGTCGTCGGGTACCTGCTGGACTGGCGCTGGGCGCTGGCCGGGGTG
>NZ_BAABIL010000231.1:0-1997 GCF_039542765.1 Kineococcus glutinatus | reverse complement strand
GGCGGTGCGCGCCGACCTGCTGCCGCAGCTGCGCGCGGAGCTGCCGGAGGGGGCCGGGGCCCACGTCGGCGGCATCGCGGAGGGCACGGACCTGTCCCGGTGGATGGTCGAGCGGCTGCCGTGGGTGGCGGCCTTCGTCCTGGTGCTGACGTTCGCGGTGGTGCTGGTGTCCTTCGGGTCCCCGCTGCTGGCGCTGACCACCCTCGTCCTCAACGCCGGCAGCTGCCTGGCGGCGTTCGGGATCGTCAGCCTGGTCTTCGAGGGCACCTGGGCGGAGGACCTGCTGGCCTTCACCTCCACCGGCGCGGTGGTGAGCTGGCTGCCGGTGCTGATGCTCGTCGTGCTCTTCGGGCTGTCGATGGACTACCACGTCCTCGTCGTCTCCCGGGTGCGGGAGGAGTTCGCCGCCGGCCGGCCGGCGCGGGAGGCGGTCGTCGTGGGCGTGGGGCGCACCGCGGGCGTCGTGACGAGCGCCGCGGCCGTCATGGTCGCCGTCTTCGCGATCTTCGGGACGATGTCGGAGCTCGGCATGAAGCAGCTCGGCGTGGGCCTGGCGGCGGCGGTGCTGCTGGACGCGACGCTGGTGCGGGGGCTGCTGCTGCCGGCGGCGCTGGCGGTGCTGGGCCGGCGCGCCCACACCGGCCCGCGCTGGGTGCCGGCCCTGCACGGCTGAGCGCACGGTGGGAGCGCGCCGCGCGGGGCCCCGGCCGGGGGTGCCGCGCGGCGCGCTCGGCCGTCTCCCGCAGGACGTCGATCACAGGGGGTGCGCACCGGCCACCCGGCGCGGCAGGGTGGAGCCATGACGACGAGGCAGGCACCGGCGGCCGCGCGGGACGTGCTCGGGCGCCACAACGCGGTGCTGAGCGGGCCGGTGGGCGCCCCGCCGCTGGTGTTCGCCCACGGCTTCGGCTGCGACCAGGGGATGTGGCGCGCGGTGGCGCCGGCCTTCGAGGACACCCACCGCGTGGTGCTGTTCGACCACGTGGGGGCGGGCGGCTCGGACCTGCGCGCGCACGACCCCGTCCGGCACGCGTCCCTGGACGGTTACGCGCAGGACGTGGTGGAGCTGCTGGAGGCCCTGGACCTGGGGCCGGTCGCCCTCGTCGGGCACTCGGTGAGCGCGATGATCGGCGTGCTGGTCGCCGCCGAGCGCCCGGACCTCGTCAGCCGGCTCGTGCTGGTCGGCCCGAGCCCGCGCTACGTCGACGACGACGGCTACCGCGGGGGGTTCAGCCGCGAGGAGATCGAGGAGCTGCTGGCCACGATGGACGGCAACTACCTCGGCTGGTCCACCGCGATCGCCCCGGTAATCATGGGGGTTCCGGAGCGGCCGGAGCTCGGGGAGGAGCTGGCGGACAGCTTCTGCCGCACCGATCCGGTCATCGCGCGCCGCTTCGCCCGCGCCACGTTCCTCGCCGACAACCGCGCCGACCTGGCGCGGGTGCGGGTGCCGGCCCTGGTGCTGCAGTCCCGGGTGGACGCCATCGCCGGCCCGGAGGTGGGCCGGTTCGTGGCCGGGCAGCTGCCCGCCGGGGAGATCGTGGTGCTCGACGCGGTGGGGCACTGCCCCCACATGAGCGCCCCGCAGGAGGTGGTCGCGGTCCTGCGCTCGTTCCTGGCGCGGCCGTGACGTCCGCGACCCCCGGGGCCGCCGGGGCCGCCGGGGCGGGCGGGGCGGCGTGGGACGCGTCGCCCTGCGGCCTGCTCGTCCTGGACCCCGACGGGCTGGTGCTCGCCGCCAACGCGGAGGTGCTGCGCTGGCTGGGCCGCCCCCGCGAGGAGGTCGTGGGCGGTGCGCGGATCGGTGACCTGCTCACCGTCGGGGGCCGGATCTACTGGGAGACGCACCTGTACCCGCTGCTGTGCGTGGAGCGGCGGGTGGAGGAGGTGGCGCTGGAGCTGCGGGTGCCCGGCGGCCGGCTGCCGGTGCTGCTGTCCGCCGCCGCCGGGCCCGGCGAGCCCCTGGGCGCGGTGCACGTGTCCCTGTCCAGCGCCCG
>NZ_BAABIL010000230.1:0-2490 GCF_039542765.1 Kineococcus glutinatus | reverse complement strand
GCGTGGCCAGCGCGTGCGTGGCCGGCACCGTGGCGGGGATCGTGGCGGCGTGGGCGGGGGTGGCCCTGGAGCGCGCCCGGCTGCACGAGCACACCGCGGACGTCGCCCGGCACCTGCAGCGCTCGCTGCTGGCGGGGGAGCCGCCGCGGGACGAGCGCTACGCCGTCGCGGCGGTCTACCGGCCCGGGGTGGAGACCCTGGAGGTGGGCGGCGACTTCTACGATGTGGTGGACGCCGGCGGTGGCGCGCTGGCGGTGGTGGTGGGGGACGTGGTGGGGCGCGGCCTGGAGGCGGCCGCGGCGATGGGGCAGCTGCGCAGCGCGGTGCGGGCGCTGGCGCCGCTGCGGGCGGGCCCGGCGCAGCTGCTGACCCGCCTGGACGCCTTCGCCGACCAGGTGGAGGCGGCGGGGATGGCGACGGTGGCGCACGCGGAGCTGGACCTGGCCACCGGGGCGCTGCGCTACGCCTGCGCGGGGCACCTGCCGCCGGTGCTGGTGCGCGCGCGGGGCCGCGGGGAGGGCCGGGGGGAGCTGCTGTGGGGTGGGCGTTCCACCCCGCTGGGCGCGTACGCGCCGGGCCGGTCGCGGGGGGACGCGCTGGTGCACCTGCGGCCGGGGGACCGGCTGCTGCTGTGCACCGACGGGCTCGTGGAGCGCCGGGACCGGGAGCTGGACGCGGGCCTGGAGGTGCTGGCGGCGGTGGCGGCCCGGGCGGGCCGGTTGCCGCTGGGCGAGGCGGTGGCGGCGGTGGCGGAGGAGCTGCTGCGGGACGAGGACCACCACGACGACGTGTGCGTCCTGCTGCTGGAGTGGCGGGGGGCGGGCGTGGCGGCCGGGGCGGCCGGTCCGGCGCCGGGACCTGCCCAGCGGTGCCCCGCGGGTGCATGATCGGTGCACGGGCGGTGCGTGCGGCGCCGCCGGCGGCGTCAGGAGGTGCCCGTGAGCCTGGAGGTCCGGCAGGCCCCCCCAGCGGGGGCGGACGATCGCGTCGAGGTGCTGCGCGCCCGCGGTGACCTGGACGTCACCGTGGTGCCCGCGGTGCTGCCGCGCGTGCCCGACCTGGTGGCGGGGACCACCGGTGTCGTCCTCGACCTGTCCGAGGTCACCTTCTGCGACAGCTCCGGCATCCGGCTGGTCAACTCCTTCGCGGCCGCGTGCGCCCGGGCGCGGGTGGGTTTCCGGGTGGTGGCGCCGCCGGGCAGCTCGGGGCGGCGCATCCTGGACCTGGTGGAGATGGCGGAGGGGCTGGCGGTGGACTCGCTGCCGGAGGCGCTGGACGGCGTGCGCGGCGCGGTGGGGGGCTGAGGTGGTGCCCGCGGGCGGGGTGGCCGACGAGGCGCCGTGCCCGTGCGGGCTGGGGGAGCGGTACGGGGCGTGCTGCGGGCGGTTGCACCGCGGTGAGGGGCGCGCGGCCACGGCCGAGCAGCTGATGCGCTCGCGCTACAGCGCGTTCGCGGTGGTCGACGCCGCCCACCTGCTGCGCACCTGGCACCCGGGCACCCGCCCGGCGCACCTGGAGCTGGACCCGGACCTGCGGTGGCTGCGGCTGGACGTGCTGGCGGTCGAGCGCGGCGGGTTCCTCGACGCCGAGGGGGTGGTGGAGTTCCGCGCCGTCTCCCGCGGCCCGGGCGGGCGCGGGGTGCTGCACGAGCGCAGCCGCTTCACCCGCGAGGAGGGTCGCTGGGTCTACCTGGACGGCGACGTCCGCTGACCCCCGCCCGCGCTCCCGCCCGCGCCCCCGCCCCCGCCCGCGCCCCCGCCCCCGCGTTCGCGCCCATCTCCGGGTTCGGGCGCGCCGGAGCGGCCTGTGGAGCGCCCGAACCCGGAGATGGGCGCGGACGTGAGCGACGTCCGCCGACCCCCTGACCCACGCCCGGCGCCCCGTCCCGGTGCGTCCGCGCGCTGTGCCCTTCAGGCCCGGCTCCGGGCGGCCGATGGATGAGGGTCCGCTGCTGACGGCGGGAGTCGAGGCGGTGGGTCCCCATCGCCGAAGGGCGAGGTGGAGCGTGCGGCAACGCATCAGGATCTTGGTGGTCGACGACTCGCTCGTCGTCCGCCGAATCATCACCGAGGTGCTCTCCGGCGATCCCGCCCTGGAGGTCGTCGGCACCGCGGCCAACGGCCAGATCGCGCTGGGCAAGATCTCCCAGCTGAAGCCGGACGTCATCACGCTGGACATCGAGATGCCCGTCATGGACGGCCTGCAGACGCTGCAGGAGGTCCGCAGGGTGGACCGGCGCATCCCGATCGTCATGTTCTCCACGCTCACCGAGCGCGGCGCCTCCGCCACCCTGGAGGCGCTGTCCCGCGGGGCGAGCGACTACGTGACCAAGCCCGCCAACGTGGGCAGCGTCAACGAGTCCATGGAGATGGTGCGCGTCCAGCTCATCCCGAAGATCAAGGCCCTGGTGCCGGACTTCGTGGAGCCCCGCGCCGTCGGCGCGCCCGCCGCCCCCGCCGCACCCGCGCCCGCCGCGCCCGTGCGGGTGCG
>NZ_BAABIL010000229.1:0-5321 GCF_039542765.1 Kineococcus glutinatus | reverse complement strand
GCGCCGGCGCCGCCGCGAGCGGGCGGTGGCCGGCGACCCCGCCGAGCGGGAGGGTGCCCGGGCGCCGCGCTGAGCGGTCCCGGGCACCCCGCCGCCCTCAGGCGGTCTGCGACTCCGACAGGTCCCCGCCCCACTCGACGTGGAAGGAGCCGGGCCGGTCGACGCGGCGGTAGGTGTGCGCGCCGAACAGGTCGCGCTGGCCCTGCACGAGGGCGGCGGAGGAGCGCTCGCGGCGCAGGCCGTCGTAGTAGGCCAGCGAGGAGGAGAAGCCGGGGGCGGGGATGCCCGCGGTCACCGACTGCACCACGACGCGGCGCCAGGCCTCCTGGCCCCTGGCGACGGCGTCGGCGAAGTAGGGGTCCACCAGCAGCGAGGGCAGGTCGGGCTGCTTCTCGTAGGCCTCGCGGATCCGGTCGAGGAACCTGGCGCGGATGATGCAGCCGCCGCGCCAGATGGTGGCCATGGCGCCGGGGTCGATCCCCCAGCCGTACTCGGTGCTGCCGGCGCGGATCATGTCGAAGCCCTGGGCGTAGGCGACGACCTTGGAGGCGTACAGGGCCGCGCGCACGTCGTCGATGAAGGACTCGGCGTCGGCGGCGTCCACGAACCCGCCGGCGCCCTCCTCACCGCCGGGCTCGCCCACCCTCGCCCCGCCGGCCTCGGCGTCGGCGGGCACCTCGGCCGGGCCGGGCAGGACGCCCTGCGCCGCCTTGCGCTGGGCGGAGGAGCCGGACAGCGCGCGGGCGAAGACGGCCTCGGCGATGCCGGAGACGGGGGTGCCCAGGTCCAGGGCGGTCTGCACGGTCCAGCGGCCGGTGCCCTTCTGCTCGGCCTCGTCGACGATGACGTCGACGAGCGGGCGCCCGGGGGTGGTGGGGTCGTCCTGGCGCAGCACGCGGGCGGTGATCTCGATGAGGAAGGACTCCAGGTCGCCGGAGTTCCAGGACTCGAAGACCTCCGCGAGCTGGGCGGGGGTGCGCCCGAGGCCGTGGCGCAGCAGGTCGTAGGCCTCGGCGATGAGCTGCATGTCGGCGTACTCGATGCCGTTGTGGACCATCTTGACGAAGTGCCCGGCACCGTCGGGGCCGACGTGGGTGCTGCACGGGGTGCCGTCGACGTCGACCGCGATGTCGGCCAGGATCGGGCCGAGCTTGGCGTAGGCGTGCTCGGAGCCGCCGGGCATGATGCTCGGCCCGAGCAGCGCGCCCTCCTCGCCGCCGGAGACGCCGACGCCGGCGAAGTGGATGCCGCGCTCGCGCAGCGCGGCCTCGCGGCGGCGGGTGTCGGCGAAGTGCGCGTTGCCGCCGTCGACGAGGATGTCGCCCTCGGACAGCAGCGGGGCCAGCTCGTCGATGACGGCGTCGGTGGGGGCACCGGCCTTGACCATGATGATGATGGTGCGGGGGCTGGTCAGGGACGCCACGAACTCCTCGGCGGAGTAGCCGGGGACGAAGGTGCCCTCGTGGCCGAACTCCTCGACGAGCGCCTTCGTCTTCGCGTCGCTGCGGTTGTGGACGGCGGTGACGTAGCCGTGGCGGGCGATGTTGCGCGCGAGGTTGCGGCCCATCGTGGCCAGTCCGGTGACGCCGATCTGCGCGGTGGGGGTCTCGTTGGTCACGGCGCGCAGCCTGCCACGCGGATGTTGCCGGGGGAACGGCCGGGGTTACCGGTTCCTCACAGCCCGCTGCCCCCGCTGTGCGGCGGCGGGGGCGGCGGGCCGTGAGGACGGCACCCGGCGGGCGGTCAGCCGCGGGCCCGCCGGGCGGCCAGCTCCCGGCGGATGGCGTGCGTGATGGGGGGCACGACGACCCCGTGCTCGGCGGCGAGCTGGCGCCGCGTGCGGACGCGCGCGCGCAGGACCGCGACGAGGCCGACGCCCCACAGCGGGAAGTGCACCGCCATCGCCACCTTGAACGCCTCCAGCGTGTAGGTGTCCGGCGTACCCGCGCCCTGCACGTCGAGCAGCACCCCGATGAGCAGGATCGTCAGCAGGCCCGAGGCGAAGCCGCCGACGTTGACGATGCCCGTGGCGCTGCCGAGGCGCTCGGGCGGGTTGGAGGTGCGCGCGTAGTCGAAGCCGATCATCGAGGCGGGCCCGCCCGCGGCCAGCGCCAGCACCAGCAGGACCAGCAGCGGCAGCGGCGCGGCCCCCGGCCAGGCCAGCACCACCGCCCAGGCCAGCGCCTGCACGGCGACCATGCCGAGCACCAGCCAGGAGCGGCGCAGCGGGTGGCGCCCGACGAGCGCCCCGAGCAGCGGCCCGCCGAGGGCGCCGGCGCAGACGTAGGCGGTGAGCAGGGCGCTGGCCGCGGCCGGGCTGAGCCCCTGGCCGGAGACGAGGAACGGGTAGCCCCACAGCAGCGCGAAGGCGGTGCCCGCGAAGGGGGTGGCGAAGTGCGAGGCCAGCCCCAGGCGGGTGCCCGGCGTGCGCCAGGCGCCGCGCACGTCGGCCAGCACCAGCCGCAGCGGCTTGGCGGAGCGCGGCGGGCGCACCCCCGGCGGTGCGTCGCGCAGCACCAGCCAGCTGAGGACGGCGCCGAGGGCGGTGAGCCCCGCGGCGGCGGCGTAGGCGGTGGTCCAGCCGCGGGCGTGCAGCAGCGCCACGAGGGGGAAGACGCTGGCGATCTGCCCCAGCTGCCCGATGAGGCCGACGACCTGGGTGAGGACGGGCACCCGGGCCGGCGGGAACCAGGCGGAGACGATGCGCAGCACGCTGACGAAGGTCATGGCGTCGCCGGCGCCGAGGAGGACGCGGGCGGCGACGGCGACCTCGACGTGGGCGGCGAGGGCGAGCACGAGCTGCCCGCTGGCCATGAGCGCCCCGCCGAGCACGACCATGGTGCGGGCGCCCCAGCGGTCGATGAGGACGCCGACGGGCACCTGCAGCGCGGCGTACACGAGCAGCTGCAGCACCGCGAAGCTGGACAGCGACCCCGCGCCGATGCCGAAGCGGTCGGCGGCCTCGATGCCGGCCACCCCGAGGGAGGTGCGGTCGAGGACGGCGAGCCCGTAGCCGAGGACGCCGACGGCGAGCACGAGGTGGGCACCGGGCGGGGCGGTGGGCCGGTCGCCGGCGGGGGTGCGGGCGTTCACCGGGTGCTCCGCAGCCGGGCGCCGGCACCGCGGACGTGCTCGCCGGTGAGGCGGCGCCAGGAGGTCTCGTCGCCGTCGCGGGCGGCGGCGAGCAGGGCGGCGTGCTCGGCCAGCGCCAGATCCATCCGGCCGGGGTCGTCCGCCATCCGGGCCATGCCCATCCGCATCTGCCGGTCGCGCAGGCTGTCGTAGAAGCGGGTGAGGACGGCGTTGCCGGCGGCGGTGACGACGGTGGCGTGGAAGGCGCGGTCGGCGGTCATGAAGGCCCAGGCGTCGTGCTCGGCGGCGGCGGCGCGCATGGCGCCCAGGTGGGCGGCGAGCTCGTCGGTGAAGCGCTGCCGGTGCGGCCAGGCGCCGGCGGCGCAGTGCACCTCGACGAGCTCGCGCGCCTCGAGGACGTCCTCGACCTCCTCGGGGGAGACGGGCACGACGAGGGCGCCGCGCTTGGGGATGAGCTTGAGCAGCCCTTCGGCCTCCAGCCGCAGCAGGCCCTCGCGCACGGGGGTCCGGGAGACGCCGATGCGCTCGGCGATGTCGCCCTCGGTGAGCAGCTCACCGCCGGGCAGGGATCGGTCGAGGATCGCGGCCTTGACGGTGGCGTAGACGCGGTCGGCGGCCGCCGGAGGGCCCGGCGGGGGTGGGGTGGCCAGCGGGAGGACATCGGCACGAGCTGCATCCATGATGTATCTATCCTGGCAGACCGCACCGTCCCGCGTCCCGCCCCCGCGCTGGCGGGACCGGGGTGCACCCGCTAGGACTGACCCGGTGACGAGGACCGACGCGGGCGGCGCAGCGGGGACGACACCGGAGCGCCCCGGGGCGCAGCGCTGGGTCACGGCGGGCGCCGACGTGGCGGAGCTGGCGCGCGCGGCGCAGGGGTGCCGCGGCTGCGAGCTGTGGGAGCCCGCCACCCAGGTGGTGTTCTCCGCCGGCTCGCCGACCGCACGCATGGCCCTCGTCGGCGAGCAGCCCGGTGACCAGGAGGACCGCCGCGGCGTCCCGTTCGTCGGGCCGGCCGGGCGGCTGCTGCAGCGGGCCCTCGAGGAGGCCGGGATCAGCCGGGGTGACGTCTACGTCACGAACGCCGTGAAGCACTTCCGCTTCAGCCAGGCCGCCCCCGGCGCGCGGCGCATCCACGCCTCCCCCGACCTCGCCCACGTCAGCGCCTGCAGGCCGTGGCTGGCCGCCGAGCTGGCGCGGGTGGACCCCGACGTCGTCGTCTGCCTCGGCGCGACGGCGGCCCGCGCGCTGCTGCCGAAGGACTTCCGCGTCACCAGGCACCGCGGGCAGCTCATCCGCCTGGCCACCTCCCGCGGGGAGAAGACGTTCCTGGGCACCATCCACCCCTCGGCGGTGCTGCGGGTGCCCGAGGAGCAGCGCCCGGAGGCCTACGACGCGCTGGTGGCCGACCTGCGGGTGGCCACCAGCGCGCTGGGCGGCACGGCCGGGACGGGCGGCGGCTGACCCGCGCCCGACCCGGGCGGGTCGGTGAGCGCCGGGTCAGCGCACCGCGACGGTCACCGCGCGCGAGTCCCACCGGTAGGTGAGCGAGCCGCCCTGGTAGTCCTGCCGCACGCCCCCGGGGACGAGGACCTCCTCGGAGGTCGGGTACCCGAGCGCGGAGCCCTCCCAGCCGAGCCGCGCCCACGCCTCGCGGATCGCCCCGCGCACCACGTGCGCCCCGGTCGCCGGCGACCAGTACACCGCTCCGCCCTGCAGGGCGGTGAAGGCACCGCCGCGGATCGCGATCTCACCCGTGGTGGGGAACCCGAGGGACGAGCCCTCCCGGCCCTCGGCGAGGTAGCGCTCGAGGATCGCGCCGCGCACCTCGTGGGCGCCCGTGGCCGGGTGCCAGAGCACCAGACCGCCGGTGAACGCCTGCACGACGCCCCCGTCGCGGACCCGCACCTCCTCACCGCGGGGGAACCCCAGCGGGGACCGCTCGGCACCCAGGCGGGTCCAGGTGTCGCGGACGGCGCCGAGCACGACCTGCGCGCCCGTGGCCGGGCTCCAGTAGACGGCCCCGCGCTCGAACGTCGTGACCGCACCACCGGTCAGCGACACCTCGCTGCTCGTCGGCCACCCCAGGGCGCCGGTCTGCGCGCCCGCGGCCCGGTAGCGGGCCAGGATCGCCCCGCGCACGACGTGCGTGCGGCCGGCGCGGGTGAACGCGACGGAACCGTCGGGGCGCTGCACCACCGGGGCGGGGGTCGCCGTCCGGGTCGCCG
>NZ_BAABIL010000228.1:0-2478 GCF_039542765.1 Kineococcus glutinatus | reverse complement strand
TTCAGCAGCACCAGGATCACCACGAGGCTCGCCGCCGCCTGCAGGAACGGGTTGTCGGCGCTGCGGGCGGCCACCTGGGTGCCGACCTGCTTGAGGACGCCGAGCCCCACGCCGCCCACCACCGCCCCGGACAGCAGGTCGCGCAGCGGCACGTCCGCCCCGGGCAGCAGCCGGAACACCGCCAGGTAGGTGGCGGTGTCCACGACGAGGGGCACCACGATCCCCAGGGCGCCCAGGACGACGCGGCTGGTGGTGGAGCCCCCGAGCCCCAGGTGGTCGAGGACGAAGTCGGCGGCGGCGCTGCCCGCGACCACGGACAGCACCGACACCACCACCCCGCAGCCGATGACGAGCATGACGGCGAGGTCGTAGACCTTGACGACGACGACGTTGCCGCCGGCGTCCGGCTCCCCGAAGACCGCCCGCACGCTCTGCCGCAGGGCGTCCATCCAGCCCAGCCCCGTGAACACCAGCGTCACCAGGCCCAGGCTGCCCACGACGCGCAGCACGTCCGTGCCGAGCCAGTCGTCGACGTAGATGCCCGGCTGCTGCAGGCCCGAGGCCGTGCCGCGGTGCAGCAGGCCGGGCACGTAGCTGTTGACGCCGTCGATGATGCGGTCGCGCACCTCGCTGTTGCCGCGCAGGAAGGTGCCCAGCAGCGACAGCCCCACCGCCAGGGCGGGGAAGAGGGAGAAGAAGCCGAAGTAGGCGATGCCCCCGGCCAGCACGTTGCCGCGGGCCGCGGAGTAGCGGGTGTAGGCGCGCACCGGGTGGGAGCGCTTGACCGTCTCCACCGCCGCACCGGCCTGCTGCAGGGCCGAACCGCTCACCGCACTCCCCCTCCGCGTCCGCCCGGTCGCCGGGCGGCGGCACGGGACCCGCCCCAGGACTACCCCGCGAGGGCCGCGGGGAAGCGGAACTCCTCCTGCGGGCGCCACACCCCGTCGCCGCCGTGCTCGTAGAGGCTGAAGCCCGTGACGGGGAAGCTGGCCTCCCAGTCGCGCAGCGTCTCCTCCGCCCGGTCCAGGGCCGGCTCCTCCACGTCGTGGGCGACGGTGACGTGCGGGTGGTAGGGGAAGGCGATGTCCCGCGCCAGCGGACCGCCGCGCACCGCGGCCTCCAGCAGCTCGCACTGGGAGATGCCCCGCACCAGCTGCACGAAGACGACGGGCGAGACCGGCCGGAACGTCGCCGTGCCGCGCAGGTGCATCTCGAAGGGCTCGCCGCCGGCCGCGACCGCCCGCAGGTGCGCCCGGACCCGCCCGAGCTGCCCGGTGCGCAGCTCCGTCGGGGGCAGCAGCGTGACGTGCGGGGGGATGCGGTCGGCCAGCGGGTCGCCGAACTCGCAGCGCCAGCGGGTGAGCTCGGTCGCGTAGGGCTCGGGCACCGGCACGGCGATCCCGATGGTCGTCGTGCGCTGCGCCGGCACGGGGCGGCGCAGCCCCTGGCGGGTGCCGGCGGTCCTGCCGGGGGCGCTCACCGCCTCGCCGCCAGCAGGCCCACGCGCTCGTACACGTGGGACAGGGTCTCCGAGGCGATCGCCCGGGCCCGCCGGGCGCCGTCGGCGAGCAGGTCGTCGAGCGCGGCGGGGTCCGCGAGCAGCTCCAGGGTGCGCTCGCGCACCGGGGAGAGGGCGCCGACGACGACCTCGGCGAGCTCCTTCTTGAGGTCGCCGTAGCCGCGGCCGGCGAAGTCGGCCTCCAGCTCCGCCACCGGGCGGCCCGACAGGGCGGAGTGGATGGTCAGCAGGTTCGAGATGCCGGGCTTGGCGACGGGGTCGTGGCGGATCTCGCGCTCCGCGTCGGTCACCGCCGAGCGGATCTTCTTCGCGGTGACCTTGGGGTCGTCGAGCAGCTCGACGATGCCCGCCGGCGAGGAGGACGTCTTGCTCATCTTCGCCGTCGGGTCCTGCAGGTCGTAGATCTTCGCGGTGGTCTTGAGGATGTGCGGCTCGGGCACCACGAAGGTGGGGCCGTAGCGGGTGTTGAAGCGCTGCGCGAGGTCGCGGGTGAGCTCCAGGTGCTGGCGCTGGTCCTCGCCGACCGGCACCGCGTCCGCCCCGTAGAGCAGGATGTCGGCGGCCATCAGCACCGGGTAGGTGAACAGGCCGACGGAGGCGCTCTCGGCGCCCTGGCGGGCCGACTTGTCCTTGAACTGCGTCATCCGGCTGGCCTCGCCGTAGCCCGTGAGGCAGCTCAGCACCCAGGCCAGCTGGGCGTGCTCGGGCACGTGGCTCTGCAGGAACAGGGTGGAGCGCTCCGGGTCGATGCCCGCCGCGAGGTACTGCGCGGCGGTGCGCCGGCAGCGCTCGCGCAGGGCGGCCGGGTCAGGGGTCACCGTCAGCGCGTGCAGGTCAACCACGCAGTACACCGCGTCGTGGGTGTCCTGCAGCGCCACCCACTGCGTCAGCGCACCCAGGTAGTTGCCCAGGTGCAGCGAGTCCGAGGTGGGTTGCATGCCCGAGAGGATGCGGGGCCG
>NZ_BAABIL010000227.1:0-16448 GCF_039542765.1 Kineococcus glutinatus | reverse complement strand
GCCTGGCCCTGGGGGCGACGGCGCTGCGCCGGCGGCGCTGAGGTGGTGGTGGCGCCGGGGCGCGTGCCGGGCCCCACCGGGGCTGGGGGAGGATGGCGGGGTGGTCCTCTCGCGACGCGCCAGCGCCTTCCTCATCGCCGTCGGGTTGTGGTCCTGGGTCATCTGGCCCACGTTCCTGCGCAACATCTGGGCCGACGAGCGCTCCTTCGCCGGCGGCACCGCACAGCCGTTCTTCCTCGTCCACCTCGTGCTCGTCGTCGTGAGCCTGGCCATCGGCACCGCGCTCGGCGTCCTCGGCGTGCGCGGCTGGCGCGGCGCCCGGGGCGCCCGCGCCGCCTGAGCGCACCGCCCCCACCCCGCGCGGAAAGGACCCTTCCGTCGTCCGGGAGGGGGCCGGAACGACGGAAAGGGTCCTTTCCGCGGGGGACCGCGCTGCGGGGGGTGCGCGCGCGCAGGGTCAGCGCGGGATGAGGCCGTGCGGGTCGATGACGAACTTCTGCGGCGCTCCGGCGTCGAACCTCGCGTAGGCGTCGGGCGCCTCCTCCAGCGAGATGGGCGTCGCGCCCACCGCCTTCGCGATCTGCACGCGATCGTGCAGGATCGCCATCATCAGCTGGCGGTTGTACTTCATCACGGGGCACTGGCCGGTGGTGAAGGACAGCGACTTGGCCCAGCCGGTGCCGAGGTCCAGGGACAGCGACCCCTTCTTGGCGGCCTCGTCGACGCCGCCGGGGTCGCCGGTGACGTAGAGGCCGGGGACGCCCAGCGCGCCACCGGCCGCGGTGAGCTCCATGAGGGAGTTCAGCACCGTCGCCGGCGCCTCCCGCTTCGCGCCCTCGCCGTGCCCGCGCGCCTCGAAGCCGACGGCGTCGACGCCGCAGTCGACCTCCGGCACCCCGAGGATCTGCTCGATCTGGTCCCTCGGGTCGCCCCGGGAGACGTCCACCGTCTCGCAGCCGAAGCTGCGGGCGCGCTCCAGCCGCTCGGCGTTGAGGTCTCCGACGATGACGACGGCCGCCCCGAGCAGCTGGGCCCCCGCCGCCGCGGCCAGCCCGACGGGGCCGGCGCCGGCGACGTAGACGGTGGAGCCCACGGTCACGCCGGCGCTGACGCAGCCGTGGAAGCCGGTGGGGAAGATGTCCGACAGCATCGCCAGGTCGAGGATCTTCTCCATGGCCTGCGCCTTGTCGGGGAACTTCAGCGCGTTGAAGTCCGCGTAGGGCACCAGGACGTACTCCGCCTGCCCGCCGACCCAGCCGCCCATGTCGACGTAGCCGTAGGCGGAGCCGGGCCGGTCCGGGTTGACGTTGAGGCAGATGCCGGTCTTGCGCTCCTTGCAGTTGCGGCAGCGCCCGCAGGCGATGTTGAACGGCACGGAGACGAGGTCTCCGATGTCGAGGAACTCCACGTCGCGGCCCTTCTCCACCACCTCGCCGGTGATCTCGTGGCCGAGGACGAGGTTCGGCGGGGCGGTGGTGCGCCCGCGCACCATGTGCTGGTCGGAGCCGCAGATGTTGGTGGCGACGAGCTTGAGGACGACGCCGTGGTCGACCCGGCGGCCGACGTTGGCGGGGTTGACGCCGGGGCCGTCCCTGAGGACGAAGTCCGGGTAGTCGATCGTCTGCACCTCGACCCGGCCGGGGCCGAGGTAGGCGATGGCGTGGTTGCCGTCGGACGCGTGCGGGCTGACCTGGAGATCCTCAGCGGTGCCGGTGCTCACGACCTGATCCCTCCGTCGGGACGGACGCCGGCCTCGTCGCCGGTGCCGGGGACAGCCAACCCCCGGGACGCGTGGTGCGCAAGGGGCGGGCGGGGCGCAGCCGTGCCGCCCCCTCCCCGGACGACGGAAAGGACCCTTTCCGTCGTCCGGCAGGGGACCGGGACGACGGAAAGGGTCCTTTCCGCGGGGGACCGCGCCGGGGACGGCGCGGGGGACCTCAGAGCTTGCGGGCGATGAGGGCCTGCTTGACCTCGGCGATCGCCTTGGTGATCTGGATGCCGCGGGGGCACGCCTCCGAGCAGTTGAAGGTCGTGCGGCAGCGCCAGACGCCCTCCTTGTCGTTGAGGACCTCCAGCCGCAGGTCCGAGCCGGCGTCGCGGCTGTCGAAGATGAACCGGTGGGCGTTCACGATGGCCGCCGGGCCGAAGTACTGCCCGTCCGTCCAGAACACCGGGCACGAGGAGGTGCAGGCCGCGCAGAGGATGCACTTGGTCGTGTCGTCGAAGCGCTCGCGGTCGGGCTGGGACTGGATGCGCTCGCGCGTCGGCTCCGCCCCGGTGGTGATGAGGAACGGCATCACCTCGCGGTAGGCCGCGAAGAACGGCTCCATGTCGACGACGAGGTCCTTCTCGATCGGCAGGCCCTTGATCGGCTCCACGACGACCGGCTTGGACAGGTTCAGGTCCTTCAGCAGCGTCTTGCACGCCAGCCGGTTGCGGCCGTTGATCCGCACCGCGTCGGAGCCGCACACGCCGTGCGCGCAGGAGCGGCGGAACGTCAGGGTGCCGTCGATCTCGGCCTTGACCTTGTGCAGGGCGTCCAGCACGCGGTCGGTGCCGTGCATCCGGACGGTGTAGTCCTCCCAGTGCGGCTCGGAGTCCTGCTCCGGGTTGTACCGGCGCAGGCGCATCGTGACGTCGAAGGACGGGATCTCCCCGGTGCCGCCGGAGCTGGCCGGCTCCTTGCGCGGGGCGGCGCCGCCGGAGCCCTCGCGGGCGCGGGCGGCGGACTTCGCCGGGCCCGCCTCTGCGTTGGTCTCGGAGGGACCGCCCTCGGTGGTCGAGCGGGCCTCGGGTTCGCGGTCGGGTGCCATCAGTACTTGCGCTCCATCGGCTGGTAACGGGTCTGCACGACCGGCTTGAAGTCGAGGCGGTTGACGAGCGTGCCGTCGGCGCCCCGCTCGCGGTACACCATCGTGTGCCGCATGAAGTTCACGTCGTCGCGGTGGGGGTAGTCCTCGCGGAAGTGCCCGCCGCGGGACTCCTTGCGCTCCAGGGCGCCCAGCACGATGACCTCCGCCAGGTCCAGCAGGAACCCCACCTCCACCGCCTCCAGCAGGTCGGTGTTGTAGCGCTTGCCCTTGTCCTGCACGCTGACGCGGGAGTAGCGCTCCTTGAGGCGGTCGATGTCCGACAGCGCCTGCTTGAGGGTGCCCTCCGTGCGGAAGACCTGCGCGTTGGCGTCCATCGTCTCCTGCAGCGCGGTGCGGATCGCGGAGTAGCGCTCGCCGGCGGGGCGGTTGCGGATGGACTCCAGCATCTCGACCGTCTCCGCCTCCGGGGCCTCCGGCAGCGCCACCCAGTCCGCCCGGTTCGCGTACTCGGCGGCGGCGATGCCGGCCCGCTTGCCGAACACGTTGATGTCCAGCAGGGAGTTGGTGCCCAGCCGGTTGGAGCCGTGCACCGACACGCACGCCACCTCGCCCGCGGCGTAGAGGCCCGGCACGACGGTGGTGTTGTCGCTGAGCACCTCGGCGTCGACGTTCGTGGGCACACCGCCCATCGCGTAGTGCGCGGTCGGGTAGACCGGCACCGGCTCGGTGTAGGGCTCCACCCCGAGGTAGGTGCGCGCGAACTCGGTGATGTCGGGCAGCTTGGCGTCGATGTGCGCCGGCTCCAGGTGCGTCAGGTCGAGCAGGACGTAGTCCTTGTTCGGCCCGGCGCCGCGGCCCTCGCGCACCTCGTTGGCCATCGAGCGGGCCACGATGTCGCGCGGCGCGAGGTCCTTGATGGTCGGGGCGTAGCGCTCCATGAACCGCTCGCCGTCGGCGTTGCGCAGGATGCCGCCCTCGCCGCGGGCGGCCTCCGACAGCAGGATGCCCAGGCCCGCCAGGCCCGTCGGGTGGAACTGGAAGAACTCCATGTCCTCCAGCGGCAGCCCGCGCCGGTAGGCGATGCCCATGCCGTCGCCGGTGAGGGTGTGGGCGTTCGACGTCGTCTTGTAGACCTTGCCCGCGCCACCGGTGGCGAACACCACGGACTTGGCCTGGAAGACGTGGATCTCCCCGGTGGCCAGCTCGTAGGCCACGACGCCCGCCACCCGCTTGCCGGCCGGGACGCCGCCCACGGGGCCGCCGGCGGAGCCGTCCGCGCCGCCGGAGCCGCCCTCGGGGCGCTCCACCTGCAGGCCCTCGATCTCCCTGCCGGTGCGCGCGTCGGCGGCGTCCACGAGCAGCAGGTCCAGGACGTAGAACTCGTTGAAGAACTCCACCTCGTGCTTGACGCACTGCTGGTAGAGGGTCTGCAGGATCATGTGCCCGGTGCGGTCGGCGGCGAAGCAGGAGCGGCGCACCGCGGCCTCGCCGTGGTTGCGGGTGTGCCCGCCGAACCGGCGCTGGTCGATCCTGCCCTCGGGGGTGCGGTTGAACGGCAGCCCCATCTTCTCCAGGTCCAGGACGGCGTCGATGGCCTCCTTGCACATGACCTCCGCCGCGTCCTGGTCGACGAGGTAGTCGCCGCCCTTGACGGTGTCGAAGGTGTGCCACTCCCAGTTGTCGTCCTCGACGTTGGCCAGCGCGGCGCACATGCCGCCCTGGGCGGCACCGGTGTGGGAGCGGGTGGGGTAGAGCTTGGTCAGGACGGCCGTGCGCGCGCGCTGCCCGGCCTCCAGGGCCGCCCGCATGCCCGCGCCGCCCGCGCCGACGATGACGACGTCGTACCTGTGGGTCTGCATGGCTCGGTGCCTCTCTCGGGACGCTCTCGTGTGGACGCTGCGGGACGGGTCAGCTGCGGGTGCGGCAGGCCTCGAGCGTCGACGAGGGGTCGGCGCAGGGGTCGAAGGTGAAGACCACGAGGCTGCCGAGCACCAGCACGACGGCGGTGGCGGCGTAGAGCGCCATCTTCAGCCAGAACCGGGTGGCGTCCCGCTCGGCGTAGTCGTTGATGATCGTGCGCACGCCGTTGGTGCCGTGCAGCTGCGCCAGCCACAGCATCAGGACGTCCCAGGTCTGCCAGAACGGCGAGGACCACTTGCCGGCGACGAAGCCCCAGTCGACCTGGTTGATGCCGTCGCCGGACACCATGTTCACCCAGAGGTGGCCGAAGACGAGGACGAGCAGCAGGACGCCGGACATCCGCATGAACAGCCACCCGTACAGCTCCCAGTTGCTGCGGGTCGCCTTCGAGCGGCGGTAGGGCGAGTGGGGGGTCTCCAGGGCGGGGGCGTAGGAGCCGGGGCCCGGGGTCTCGGTGGGGGTGCTCATGGTGACCTCAGTGGCCGAAGACGATGGAGAGGTGGCGGACGAGGAACGGCACCATCAGCACCGTCCACAGCGCGATGACGCCCCAGAAGAGCTTGCGCTGGTGCTGGGTGCCCTTCGACCAGAAGTCGACGAGGATGATCCGGATGCCGTTGAGGGCGTGGAAGACGACGGCGCCGACGAGGCCCGCCTCACCCAGCCCCATGACGGGGTTCTTGTACTGGCCGATGACGGCGTTGTACGCCTCCGGCGAGATGCGCACGGTGGCGGTGTCGAGGACGTGCACGAAGAGGAAGAAGAAGATCGCCACACCGGTGATCCGGTGGAAGACCCAGCTCCACATCCCCTCCCGCCCCCGGTACAGGGTGCCGACGGGCTTCTTCGGCGCGGCCTTGGCGGTGGGTGTGAGGCTGGCCACCGGGTCCTCCCTCGGGATCGAGGACGCCAGGCGTGCGGGCGGATGCTCCCGCAGCGGAACGTCGGCGTCCATCCAGCATCGTAGGCACCACGCCGGGCGAGGACCGCTCGGAGAGCGGTCGTCGCGGCCCTTTGTGACGAACGACTCACACCCTGCTGCGCCTGCTGGGAGGCCCCGGCGGACCGCTCGCGGCCCCGGGCGAGCCGGTAGGTTCCGGGCATGACGAGCGACGCCGTCCCCGCGGCCGACACCGCCGCCGCGCCCCCGGCGCCCGGCTGGGCGGACTCCGACCTGGAGGACGGCACCATCGACCTCGGCGACTTCCACCCCGTGGTGCCCGCCGGCGGGGCCGGGACCCGGCTGTGGCCGCTGTCGCGCCTGGACCGCCCGAAGTTCCTGCTCGACCTCACCGGCCGCGGCCGCACCCTGCTGCAGGCCACCTGGGACCGCCTGGAGCCCCTCAGCACCGCCGAGCGCACCCTGGTGGTGACCGGCCGCCGCCACGCCGGGGCCGTCGCCGCCCAGCTGCCCGAGCTGCCCGCCGAGAACGTCCTCGCCGAGCCCAGCCCCCGCGACTCCGCCGCCGCCATCGGCCTGGCCGCCGCCGTGCTCGTGCGCCGCGCGCCCGACGCCGTCATCGGCTCCTTCGCCGCCGACCACGTCATCTCCGGTCGCGACGACTTCGAGTCCTCCGTGGAGGAGGCCGTCGTCACCGCCCGGCGCGGCTTCGTCGTGACCATCGGCATCGCCCCCTCCCACCCGGCCACCGGCTTCGGCTACATCCGCCTCGGCAAGCGGCTGCGGCTGCAGGGGGCGCCCAACGCCCGCCGGGTCCTGCAGTTCAAGGAGAAGCCCGACGCCCGCACCGCCTCCGCCTACCTCTCCACCGGCGACTACCGCTGGAACGGCGGCATGTTCGTGGCGCGCGCCGACGTGCTGCTGGAGCTGCTCAAGCAGCACGCCCCGCAGCTGCACGACGGGTTGCAGGCCGTCGCCGACGCCTGGGACACCCCCCGGCGCGACGCCGTGCTGGCCGAGCGCTGGGGCACGCTGCCGGCGCTCGCCATCGACCACGCCGTCGCCGAGCCGGCCGCCGCGCAGGGCCGCGTCGCGGTGGTGCCCGCCACCTTCGGCTGGGACGACGTGGGCGACTACTCCTCGCTGGCCGAGCTGCTGCCCGCCGACTCCGGCCGCCCGCGCGTGCTCGGCGATGCCGACCTCGTGCTCACCGAGGGGGTGGCCGGCGGGCTGGTGGTGCCCGCCTCCGGCCGCGTCGTGGCCGTGCTGGGCCTGGACGACGTCGTCGTGGTCGACACCCCCGACGCCCTCATGGTGACCACCCGGGCCCGCGCGCAGGAGGTCAGGAAGCTGGTGGAACGCGCCCGCGAGGCCGAGCGGCTGGACGTGCTCTAGCGTCGATCTACTGTGACGTCCCTCGCTGCGCTGCTGGCGCCCCACCTCGACGGGCCGGGCGGGATCACCGCCCTGCGCCGGGACCTGCACGCGCACCCGGAGCGCAGCCGCGAGGAGCACCGCACGACGTCCCTGGTCGCCGAGCGGATGGCCGCCGCCGGGCTGCGCGTGCGGCTGCTGCCCGGCACCGGCCTGATCGCCGACGTCGGGGAGGGCGTGCCGCGGGTGGGCCTGCGCGCCGACCTCGACGCCCTGGCGCTGCCGGAGACGACGGGCCTGCCCTACGCCTCGACGGTGCCGGGGGTGGCGCACGCCTGCGGGCACGACATCCACACCGCGTGCGTGGCCGGCGCGGGGCTCGTGCTGGCCGACCTGCACCGCGCCGGGCGCCTGCCCCGCCCGGTGCGGCTGGTCTTCCAGCCGGCGGAGGAGGTCATGCCCGGCGGCGCGATCGACGTGGTGCAGGCCGGCGCGGTGGACGACCTGTCGGCGATCTACGGCCTGCACTGCGACCCGGGCACGGAGGTGGGGCGGGTCGGCCTCAAGGCGGGCCCGATCACCTCGGCGTCGGACACGGTGCGGGTGCGGATCACGGGCACCGGCGGGCACACCTCCCGCCCCCACCTGGCCGGTGACCTCGTCTTCGCCCTCGGTCAGGTCGTCACCCAGCTGCCGGCGGTCCTCTCGCGCCGGGTGGACCCGCGCTCGGGGCTCAACCTCACGTGGGGGGCGGTGCGGGCCGGCGAGGCGCCCAACGCGGTGCCCAGCGAGGGCTGGGCGGCGGGCACGCTGCGCTGCATGGAGAGCGACGCCTGGCGCCACGCCGGCGAGCTCGTGGAGGACGTCGTCGCCGACCTGGTGCGCCCCTACGCCGTGCAGGCGGAGGTGACGCTGGTGCGGGGGGTGCCGCCGGTGGACAACGAGGTGCGGGCCACCGCGGTGCTCGACGGGGCCGCGCGCGCGGAGCTGGGCCCGCACGCGGTGGAGCCGACGCGGCAGTCCCTGGGCGGGGAGGACTTCGCGTGGTACCTGCAGCGCGTCCCCGGCGCGATGGCCCGCCTGGGCACCCGCACCCCCGGCGGGCACGTCTACGACCTGCACCGCGGCGACTACGTCCCCGACGAGCGCTGCATCCCGGTCGGGGTCCGGTTGCTGCTCGCCACCGCGCTGTCACCGGACGCGGCGCTGGACGATCCGCGCGTTTCGGACGCGTAACGACTTGCACGTTGCCCGGCTCGGTGCCCCCTCGGCGGGCGTTCCGCGCACCTAGAGTGGGCCCGCTCCGGGCATCGGGCCGGGAGGGTTCTGGAGGGTTCTGGCTGTGACTACGACGCTCGCCCGCGCCGCCGCCCTGGGCGCGGCCGCCCTGCTGCTGGCCGCCTGCGGTGAACGCCCGACGGAGGGCTCCGGCGACTCCGGCACCACCGCCGCCTCGGGGGAGGCGTTCAAGGCCTGCATGGTGCTCGACACCGGTGGTGTCGACGACCGCTCCTTCAACCAGTCCTCGTGGGCGGGCATGGAGGGGGCGGCGGAGGAGAACCCGGCCGTCGAGATCTCCTACGTGCCCTCCGCGGACGACACGCAGTACACCCCCAACCTGCAGGCGCAGGTCACCCAGGGCTGCGACACCATCATCGGCGTCGGCGGCCTGATGGCCGACAGCATGGCGGAGGTGGCCGGCGCCAACCCCGAGCAGGCCTTCGCCGAGATCGACTCGTCCTCGGAGCTGGAGAACGTCTACGGCATCCAGTACAACACCGTCGAGGCCGCGTTCCTCGGCGGCTACCTCGCCGCCGGCATGTCGAAGTCGGGCGTCGTCGGCACCTGGGGCGGCCTGCCCATCCCGCCGGTCACCATCTTCATGGACGGCTTCTGGGAGGGCGTGCAGTACCACAACGCCCAGAAGGGCACGAACGTCCGCGTCCTCGGCTGGGACGAGAACAACCCCGACGGTGGCACGTTCGCCAACAGCTTCACCGACCAGGCCGCGGGCCGCTCCATCACCGAGACCCTCGCCGGGCAGGGCGCCGACGTCATCATGCCCGTCGCGGGCCAGGCGGGCCTGGGGGCCGGGGCCGCCGCGGAGGCCGCCGGCGGTGCGCTCAGCCTCATCTGGGTGGACACCGACGGCTGCGAGAGCGCCGCGCAGTACTGCCCGTACTTCATCTCCTCGGTGACGAAGAACCTCACCGGCTCGGTGCAGGAGTACGTGCTGGCCGCCGCCGACGGCGAGGCGCCCACCGGTTCCTACGTCGGCACCCTGGAGAACGAGGGCGTCGGGCTGGCGCCGTTCAACGAGTTCGACGCCAAGGTCCCCGCCGAGCTGAAGAGCGAGCTGGAGACCGTCCGGCAGGGCATCATCGACGGGACCATCGAGATCACCTCGCCGAGCGCGATCTCCGCCGGCTGAGCAGGAGGGGACCAGCGCTCGTGGAGCTGGAACTGCGGGGCATCACGAAGCGCTTCGGGTCCCTCGTCGCCAACGACGGCATCGACCTGACGGTCCGGGAGGGCGAGATCCACGCCCTCCTCGGCGAGAACGGCGCCGGCAAGAGCACGCTGATGAACGTGCTCTACGGGCTGTACCGGCCCGACGAGGGACAGGTCCTCGTCGACTCCCGGCCCGTGGAGTTCTCCTCGCCGGGCGACGCGATGGCCGCCGGGATCGGGATGGTCCACCAGCACTTCATGCTGGTGCCGACCTTCACCGCGACGGAGAACATCGTGCTCGGCGCCGAGCTCACCGGGCGCGGCGGCCTGCTGGACGGCCGCCGCGCCCGGCAGCGGGTCGTGGAGACGTCCGAGCGGTTCGGCCTGGCCGTGCCGCCGGACGCCCTCGTCGCCGACCTCGCCGTCGGCGTGCAGCAGCGGGTGGAGATCGTCAAGGCGCTGCTGCGGGAGGCGAAGGTCCTCGTCCTCGACGAGCCGACCGCGGTGCTGACCCCGGCGGAGACCGACGACCTCATGCGGGTCATGCGCTCCCTGGCCGAGGCCGGCACGTCCATCGTCTTCATCACGCACAAGCTGCGGGAGGTGCGGGCCGTCGCCGACCGCATCACCGTCATCCGCCGCGGCCGGGTCGTGGGCGAGGCCCTGCCCAGCGCCTCGCCGGCGGAGCTGGCCGCGCTCATGGTGGGCCGCGACGTCCGGCTCGTCGTGGACAAGGCCCCCGCCGCCCCCGGCCCGCCGGTGCTGGAGCTGGCCGGGGTGCGGGTCACCGACCCCGGCGGGGCGGTGCTGCTCGACGACGTGGACCTCACCGTGCGGGCGGGGGAGGTGCTCGGCGTGGCCGGGGTGGACGGCAACGGCCAGACGGAGCTCACCCGCTGCGTCGTGGGCCTGCAGCCCGTCGACGCCGGGACGATCCGGCTGTCCGGCGAGGACGTCACGGGCGCCGGCGTCCGCGAGGTGCTCGACCGCGGCGTCGGCTACG
Organism: Kineococcus glutinatus; assembly: GCF_039542765.1. Taxonomy (NCBI): domain Bacteria; kingdom Bacillati; phylum Actinomycetota; class Actinomycetes; order Kineosporiales; family Kineosporiaceae; genus Kineococcus; species Kineococcus glutinatus. The sequence goes on along the minus strand of NZ_BAABIL010000227.1, from coordinate 5,986 downwards.
TCCCCGAGGACCGGCTGCACGACGGCCTCGTCGGCTCCTTCAGCATCGCCGAGAACCTCGTCCTCGACCTCGTCGACACCCCCGCCTTCTCGGCGGGCCCCGCGGTGGACCGCGCCGCGGTCGCGCGCAACGCGCGCGAGCGGGTCGCGGAGTTCGACATCCGCACCTCCGGCCCGGAGGCGGCGGTCTCGACGCTGTCGGGCGGCAACCAGCAGAAGGTCGTCCTGGCGCGGGAGATGTCCCGGCCCCTGGAGCTGCTCGTCGTCGCCCAGCCCACCCGGGGTGTCGACGTCGGCAGCCAGGAGTTCGTGCACTCCCGCATCGTCGCCGAGCGCGACCGCGGCGCCGCGGTCCTGCTGGTGTCCACCGAGCTGGACGAGGTGCGGGCGCTGGCCGACCGCATCGTCGTCCTCTACCGCGGCCGCATCGCCGGGGAGGTCGGCCCCGACGCCACCTCCGAGCAGCTGGGGCTGCTCATGGCCGGCGCGCAGCCGCAGGAGGGAACCGCGTGAGCACCGACGTCGCACCGGGACAGGCGCCACCGGGGGGTGCGGCCGGCGCGCCGCGCCCCCGCCGGGCGCGCGCCGGCGACCTGCTCGTCACCGCCTGCGCCGTCGTCGGCGCCCTCGTCGTGGGGGCGGTGCTCATCGCCGTGGGCGACGCGCGCACCCGCGCCGCCGCGGCCTACTTCTTCTCCTACCCGTGGGACACCGTCGTCGAGGCGGGCTGGGCGGTGCGCGACGCCTACGCCGCGCTGCTGGAGGGGGCGTTCTACAGCCCCGCGCTGTCCGGCAAGGCGGCGCTGGGGCCGATCTCGGAGACCCTCGTCAACGCCACCCCGCTCGTGCTGGGCGGGCTCGCCGTCGCCCTCGCGTTCCGGGTGGGGCTGTTCAACATCGGCGCCCAGGGCCAGGTGGTGCTCGGTGCGATCGCCGCGGCCTGGATCGGCTTCGCCCTCGACCTGCCCGCCGGGCTGCACCTGCTGCTCGCGCTGGCCGGCGGTGTCGTGGGCGGTGGCCTCTGGGGCGCCCTCGTGGGCTGGCTCAAGGCCCGCACCGGCGCCCACGAGGTCATCACCACGATCATGCTGAACTACGTCGCGCTCAACCTGCTCACCTTCCTGCTGAGCACCCGCGGCTTCCAGCGACCGCCCTACGGGCAGGCCATCTCGGAGGTCGTGGACGGCTCCGCGCGGCTGCCGCTGCTGCTCGGCAGCCCGCTGCGGGTGCACGCCGGGCTGCTGCTGGCCGTGCTGGCGGCCCTCGTCGTGCACTGGCTGTTCCGCAGCTCGCGGCTGGGGTTCCGGATGCGCGCCGTCGGGGCCAACCCGGAGGCCGCGCGCACCGCGGGCATGTCGGTGGGCCGGCTGCAGATCACCGCGATGGCCCTGTCCGGCGGGCTCGCCGGGCTGGCCGGCGCCTCGCAGGCCCTCGGCGTGACGGGCAGCGTCACCGGCAGCATCGCCGGCAGCATCGGCTTCGACGCCATCACGGTCGCGCTGCTCGGGCGCAACAACCCCTGGGGCGTGGTCGCCGCGGGCCTGCTGTTCGGCGCGCTGCGCGCCGGCGGCGTGCAGATGCAGTCGGCCACCGGCGTCCCCGTCGACCTCGTCGGCGTGCTGCAGGCGCTCATCGTGCTCTTCATCGCCGCCCCCGCCCTGGTGCGGGCGGTGTTCCGGCTGCGCACCCGCGCCGGCGGCGTCGGCGGCGAGCTGGCCGGGGGGTGGACGCGGTGAGCGCCACCCCGCAGGCGCGGCCCGAGGCCGTCGTCGTCCACGAGCACGTCGAGCCCGTCACCAGCCCGCGCCGGCGCGCGGTCACCGGCGCCCTGCTCGTCGTCGCCGGCCTCGTCACCGCCCTCGGCTGGGGGCTCGGCTCCGGCAGCGGGGACGCGACCTTCCGCTTCGGCGGCGGCACCGCGGTGGAGCTGCCCGACCTCACCGTGCCGGGCACCGCCACCCCCGTCGTGCTCGGCGCGCTCGTGGTGGTCCTCGGCGTGCTGCAGATCGCGCGGGGTTTCCGGCCGCGGCGCGGGCCGCTGCTCGTCGGCGCGGCGGTCGTCGCCTTCGTCGTCTCCTTCCTGTGCTGGGCGATGAGCGGTGCGGACGCCTCCGCCATCGACGTCGTGCAGCTGCTGCGGCAGACGGTCTTCCTGGCCACCCCGCTCGTCCTCGGCGCGCTGGCCGGCGTGCTCGGCGAGCGCAGCGGTGTCGTCAACGTCGCCATCGAGGGCCAGCTGCTCACGGGTGCCTTCACCGCCGCCCTGGTGGGCACGACGGCGGGCAGCCTCGGCGCCGGCACCGTCGGTGCGGTGCTGGCGGGTGCGCTCGTCGGCTGGCTGCTGGCGGTCTTCGCGATCCGCTACCGGGTCAACCAGGTGATCCTCGGCGTCGTGCTCAACGCCGCCGCCCTCGGGTTCACCGGCTGGGCCTACAAGGCGCTCATGCAGTCCGACACCCAGCGGTTCAACTCCCCGGGCGTGCTGTCCACGGTGCCGGTCCCGCTGCTGTCGGACATCCCCGTGCTGGGACCGCTGCTGTTCGACGCCAACGTCCTCGTCTACGTCATGTACGCGCTCATCGTCGCGCTGCAGGTCGTGCTGTTCCGCACCCGCTGGGGGCTGCGCACCCGTGCGGTCGGGGAGCACCCGAAGGCCGCGGCGACCGTGGGCGTGCCGGTCCTGCGGGTGCGCTACGTCAACGTCGTCGTCGCCGGCGGGATCGCCGGCCTCGGCGGGGCCTTCCTGTCGATCGGCACCATCGGGCCGTTCACCGAGAACATGTCCGCCGGCAAGGGGTTCATCGCGCTCGCCGCGGTGATCTTCGGTCGCTGGAGCCCGCGGGGCGCCGTGGCCGCCTCGCTGCTGTTCGGCTTCTTCGCGGCCCTGCAGACCCTCGTCGGCGTCCTGCCCTACGGTTCGGCGGTGCCCTCCAGCTTCCTGTCGATGCTGCCCTACCTGGCCACGGTCCTCGCCGTGGCCGGGTTCGTGGGCCGGGTGCGCCCGCCCGCCGCCAGCGGGGAGCCGTACCCGGCATGAGCGAGGAGGTCGACTTCGAGGCCCTGCGCGCCGCCGCGCGCGCGGCGCTGGAGCACGCCTACGTGCCCTACTCCCGCTTCCCCGTCGGCGCGGCGGCCCTCGTCGACGACGGGCGGGTCGTGACCGGCTGCAACGTGGAGAACGCCTCCTACGGGCTGACGCTGTGCGCCGAGTGCACCCTGGTCGGCGCGCTGCGGATGGGCGGCGGGGGCCGGCTGGTGGCCTTCGCCTGCGTCGACGCCGCCGGCGGGGTGCTCATGCCCTGCGGGCGCTGCCGGCAGCTGCTGTGGGAGTTCGGCGGCGCGGACCTGCTGGTGGACACCGCGCGCGGGGTGCTGCCGATGCGCGAGGTGCTGCCGGACGCGTTCGGCCCCGAGGACCTGGTGGACGAGGCGCGCAGGGCCCCTGCGCGGGAGGAGGACCGGTGAGCCGGCGGTTCGCGGCGGTCGACGTCATCCGCACCAAGCGCGACGGCGGCGCGCTGTCCGGCGAGCAGATCGACTGGGTGGTCGCCGCCTACACCCGCGGCGAGGTCGCCGAGGAGCAGATGTCGGCGCTGGCGATGGCGATCCTGCTGCGCGGCATGGACCGGGCGGAGGTGAGCCGCTGGACCCGCGCCATGATCGAATCCGGCTCGCGGCTGGACTTCTCCTCGCTGCCCCGGCCGGCGGTCGACAAGCACTCCACCGGCGGGGTGGGGGACAAGGTGACGCTGCCGCTGGCGCCCCTGGTCGCCGCCTGCGGGGCGGCCGTGCCGCAGCTGTCCGGCCGCGGCCTCGGGCACACCGGGGGCACGCTGGACAAGATGGAGGCCATCGCCGGCTGGCGGGCCTCGCTGGAGCTGGCGGAGGTCGACGCCCAGCTGCGCGACGTGGGCGCCGTGGTCTGCGCCGCCACCGCCGACCTGGCCCCGGCCGACCGCAAGCTCTACGCGCTGCGCGACGTCACCGGCACCGTGGAGTCGGTGCCGCTCATCGCCAGCTCCATCATGAGCAAGAAGATCGCCGAGGGCACCCGCGCGCTCGTGCTCGACGTCAAGGTCGGCTCCGGCGCCTTCATGAAGGACCCCGCCCTCGCCCGCGAGCTGGCCACCACCATGGTCGCGCTCGGCACCGACGCCGGGGTGGAGACCCGCGCCCTGCTCACCGACATGTCCACCCCGCTGGGGCGCACCGCCGGCAACGCCCTGGAGGTGCGCGAGTCCGTCGAGGTGCTCGCCGGCGGCGGCCCCGCCGACCTCGTCGAGCTCACCGTCGTGCTGGCCCGGGAGATGCTCGACGCCGTGGGCCTGGACGCCGTGGACCCCGCCGACGCGCTGCGCGACGGGCGCGCGATGGACGTCTGGCGGCGGATGGTCGCCGCGCAGGGCGGCGATCCCGACGCCCCCCTGCCGGTGGCGCGGCACACCCACGAGGTGCGCGCCGAGGCGGACGGGGTGCTCACCGGGCTGGACGCCCTCGCCGTCGGTGTGGCGGCCTGGCGCCTGGGCGCGGGGCGGGCCCGGCGCGAGGAGGCCGTGCAGGCCGGCGCGGGCGTCGAGCTGCACGCCGTGCGGGGGGAGCGGGTGCGCGCCGGGCAGCCGCTGCTCACCCTGCACACCGACACCCCCGAGCGGTTCGGGTGGGCGCTGGAGGCGCTGGCCGGCGGCGTCGTCGTCGCCGGGCCCACCACCGGCCGGCCGGCCGCCGCGCCGGCGCTGGTCCTGGAGCGGATCACCGCCTGAGCGCGGCGCCGGCCCGCACCGGTGCGCTGCCCGGGTGAACCCCGCGGCGGCGGGCTCCACCCACCCCGGCCGGACGCCGACGAGCACCTGTGCGCGCAACCAGGGTCGGGCGGTCGCCGGGGGGTGCTCCCCCCAGGGGTGGCTTCGCCGTCCGCATGCTGCTCACGCTGGCGGTCACGCTGGCCGCGGTCGGCGCGGTCCAGTACGCCCTGATGGCGCAGGCCCTCGGCGAGCGCGCCGCGCAGTTCGTCACCGCCGCCCACTCCGCCGACGCCAAGGTGCTCCTCCACGTCTTCAACCAGCCCGGCAACGGGGTGCTGGAGGTCGAGACACCCCTGGACCACATCGCCGTGCGACCCGGGGTGGAGCGGGTCGCGCTCATCGACGCCGACGGCACGGTGCTGGCCGTCGGCCGCGGCGACTACAGCGCCGCCCCGCAGTCCGCGGCCGCCATGCCGTCCAGCGGCGCCCTGGACCCCCGCCGCGTCGTGGGACGGGCCGTCGACGCCGCCACCGCCCGGCGGGTGCGCGAGGTGGCGGCCGGTGGCCGGGCCGTCGTCGACGTCGAGGACGGCGCCAGCGTGGTGCGCGTGCCGCTGCTGCTGCACGACGACGTCGGCGTGCTGGAGGTGGTCCGCACCGGCGACGAGCTGCGCCAGCAGGTCGCGGACCTGCGCCAGGTGCTCGTCCTCACCCTGCTCGCGGGTCTCGGGCTCGCGGTGCCCGCCTTCTACCTGCTCGGCGGGCGTGGGCTGAGCAGCCGGCACGGGCGGGCCCTGGCGAGCTCGGAGACCGACGTCCTCACCGGCATGCGCAACCGCCGCAGCTTCCACGCCGACCTCGGCCGCGCCGTGGCCGCCGCCCACCGCGAGCAGCGCCCCCTCGTGCTGGTGCTCGTCGACCTCGACGGCTTCAAGCAGGTCAACGACACCCACGGGCACCGCCGCGGCGACGCCGTGCTCTCCGCCGTGGCCGCCGTGCTGGGCGACGTCGTCGCCGTCGGCCCGCGCGGCGGCACGGCGTACCGCATCGGCGGCGACGAGTTCGCGCTGCTGCTGCCCGCCGCGACCACGAGCGCCGCGCTGCGGGTCGCCGAGCGGGTGCGCTCGGAGGTGTCCGCGCGGGTGGGGCAGGTGACCACCAGCATCGGCGTGGCCGCCCTGGACGCCGCCGCCCCCGACAGCGGCACCTGCGAGGTCGAGGCGCTCGTCGAGCACGCCGACGCGG
>NZ_BAABIL010000226.1:0-3531 GCF_039542765.1 Kineococcus glutinatus | reverse complement strand
CGGTGCGCCAGCTGCGCCACCGTCCGCGCGTCCGCACCGCGGAAGCCCTCGGTCACCGCGTCGGGATCGGCGAACAGCAGCAGGTCGCGCCCACCGCCGCACAGCTCGTCCAGCAACCGGAACCCCGCCTCGGACACGTCGTGGGCGTCGTCGACCGCCACCAGGGCCCACCGCTCGCGCTCGGCGCGCAGCAGCCCGGCGTCGGCCTGCAGCCAGCCCACCGCCTCGTCGACGACGCCCGCCGGGTCGTAGCCGTCCGCGCGGCCCAGGGCGTTGACGTCGAGGTACTCCTGCATCGCGCGGGCCGCCGCCACCCACTCGGGGCGGGCGTGCCGGCGGCCCAGCTCGTCGAGGTCGACCGGGGACAGCCCCCGCTCGGTGGCCCGCATGAGGAGGTCGCGCAGCTCGGTGCGGAACGTGCGCAGCGTCCAGGCCTCCCGCGGCACGTCCGCCGGCCAGCCCGGGTCGGCGCCGGCCTGGTGCCCGCGCAGCAGGTCGGCGAGGACGAGGTCCTGCTCGGCACCGGTGATGAGCCGCGGCGGCGGGTCCCCGGCCAGCGCGCGGACGCGGCGCAGCAGGCCGAAGGCGTAGGACTGCGGGGTGCGGGCGGCCGGCTCGGCCATGGTGCGCCGCAGCCGCTCGCTCACCAGGTCGCGCAGCGCCTGCGCCGCCCGGCGGGAGGGGGCCAGCACGAGCACCCGGTCGGGGTCGAGGCCGTCGCGCTCCACCCGCGCCGCCACCGCCTCCACCAGCGTCGTCGTCGCGCCGGTGCCGGGGGCGGAGAGCACCACGAGCGGGCCGCTGCCGGCGGGGGCGTCGACGACCCGCCGCTGCGCGGCGTCCGGCTCGACGCGCGGGGCGAGGAGCTCGGGACGGCGCAGCAACCGGGGGGGCCGGGGGGCGGGGACCTGGAGGGCACCCGGGGGCTGCGGTTTCACGACACCCATCGCAGCACCTCCCCCGGACATCCGCCGGGCGACGGCGGCGCCCCGCTCACCGCACCGGGGCCGGGCGCAGCCCGAGGCGCTCCACCAGCTCGCCCACCGCGCGCGAGCGGTTCAGGGAGTACACGTGCAGCACGCCGACCCCCTCGGCGAGCAGCCGCTGCCCCGCCTGCGCCGCCACGTCCAGACCGGCCGCGCGGAAACCGCCGGGATCGGCGGCCAGGGGCTCCAGCCGGCGCAGCAGCCAGCCGGGCCGGCGCCCCCCGGTCAGCCGCCCGGTGACCTCCAGCACGCGCGGTGTCGTGATCGGCATGATCCCCGGCAGCAGCGGCACGTCGACGCCGGCCGCCGCCAGGCGGTCGCGCAGCCGCAGGAAGTCCTCCACGTCGAAGCACAGCTGGGCGACGGCGAAGTCCGCCCCGGCGCGGATCTTGCGCACGAGGTGGCGGGTGTCGTCGTCCAGGTCCGGGGAGGCGGGGTGGCCCAGCGGGAAGGCGGCCACGGCGACCCCCTCGAGGCCCTCCGAGCGGGCCAGGCGCACGAGGTCCTCGGCGTGCTCCAGCGACCCGGGGTGGGGCCGCCCGGGCGGCGACGGGTCCGCCGGCGGGTCCCCGCGCAGGGCCAGCACGTCGCGCACCCCGGCGCGGGCGAGGCCGCGCAGCGCGGTGCGCAGCTCGGCCGCCGAGCGGCCCACGGCCGTCAGGTGCGCCAGCGGCGGCACGTCCGTCTCCGCCGCGATCCGCCCGGCCAGCGCCGTCGTGCCCTCCTGGCTGCTCCCGCCGGCGCCCCACGTGACCGAGGCGAACACCGGCGACCACGCGGTGATCTCCTGCACCGCGCGCCACTGCACCGCGGCGGCCTCGGCGGTGTGCGGCGGGGAGAACTCCACCGAGAAGCGCGGCCCGGGACCGCGCAGGGCGGCGACCAGGGCGCTCACGGGCGCACGTCCCGTCCGGCCCACGGGTGCCCGGCCCCGTCCCAGCGCGCCACCGCCAGGTCGACCCGCACGTCGGCGGGGTCGGAGGCGGCCCGCCGCAGCGGGGTCGCCTCCGCGCGCCAGCGCGCCACGGCCTCCGCGGCGAGCTGGGGGGCTGCGGAGCCGTCGGCGCGCAGCACCCGCCACCACGGCGAGCCGGCGCCGAAGCGGCGCAGCACGTTGCCGACGAAGCGCGGACCGCGATCGCCGACGAGCTCGCCGACGTCGCCGTAGGTCAGCACCCGCCCCGCGGGGATGGCGTCGACGACCTCGAGGACCTCCTCCACGCGCGGGGGCAGCTCGGGGACGGGTGGAGAGCTCACCGCCCCACCCTGCCAGGCACCCCCGGGGGTGGCCGGGCCGCCCGCCGCGGTGGCGCCGCGATCGGTCGTGTCGGCGGCGGGGTGCAGCATCGGCTCGTGACCAGCGCCGACGCACCCGCCGATCCGGACCCCGTCCCCTGGAGCGCCGTCGAGGCCGCCGCGCCCGACCTCGCCGCGGCCGTGCTCGCCCGCTTCAGCAGCGCCCGGCACCACGTCCTGGCGACGCTGCGCGGCGACGGTTCCCCGCGCGTCAGCGGCACCGAGGTGACCACGTGGGACGGCGACCTCGCCGTCGGCTCGATGCCCGGCGCCGTCAAGGCCCGCGACCTGCGCCGGGACCCCCGCTTCGCCCTGCACGCCCACACCGGCGACGGGACCATGGCGGGAGGGGACGCGAAGGTCGCCGGCCGCGCGCTGGAGGTGACCGGCGCCGCGGAGCTCGCCGCGTTCGCCGCCGCCCGGCCGGACGTGCCCGACGGCCCGTTCCACCTCTTCCGGCTGCGCATCGGCGAGATCGTGCACACCGCCGTCGCGGAGGACGGCAGCGCGCTGGTGGTCCGCTGGTGGACACCGGGCGGGGGCCTGCGGGAGGTGCGCCGCGGCTGACCCGGCGCGGCGGGGGGTCAGCCGGGATCGGCTTCGGCGTCGGGGGTCGGGGGTCGGGCTCAGGGGTTGGGCCAGGGGTTGGGCAGGCACCCCTGCAGGCCCTTGGTCTGCTGCATCATCGTCGGCGCGATCCGGCCCGGACCGGGGCACGGCACGTGGCCGTGCCCGAGGGCGTGGCCGACCTCGTGGCTGACGACGTACTGCCGGTAGGCGGTCCGGTCCTCGCCGTAGTCGGGGACGGCCAGGGTCCAGCGGTGGTTGGTCAGCACCACGGAGTCGCCGTTGCGGCAGGACAGGGTCCCCAGCGTCCGCAGGGGCGCGCACAGCCGCTGGGAGGTGTCGGGGCTGGCCAGCACGAGGCGCACGTCGGCCGGGCCGTCGGTGCGGGCGAAGGTGACGCTGCCGTCCGCCCCCCAGCCGCGGGGGTCGTTGAGCGTGGTCATCACGAAGCCGGCGAACGCGGCGGGGTCGACGTCCACGCCCTCCTCGACCTCCACGCGCACGGTGGTGACCGGCCCGGGACCGGGTGCGGGGGTGGCCCCGGGCACGACGACGGTGCGGCCGGTGCCGCTCGGCGGGACCTCCAGGGTGCGCACCCCTGCGGCGCGATCGGCGGCGGTGACCCCGGCGGCGGCCGGCTGCCCGGCCTGCTGCCCGGCCGTGGTCGCGCCCTCGGCCGACG
>NZ_BAABIL010000225.1:0-4594 GCF_039542765.1 Kineococcus glutinatus | reverse complement strand
GGCGGGGTGCGCGGTCAGCGGCAGCAGGCGCCGGCGGCCGGCGCCCGGCGGTGCCAGGGCCTCGCAGTGGCGCACCAGCTCGGCGTGGGCGGGCGCGCCGATCAGCTCGCGCAGCTCCGCCGCCAGGGCGAGGTAGACCGGCTGCGCGCCCACGTGCGCGGCCGGGTTGGCCGTGCAGTACCAGTCGAGGTCGTGGCCGCCCTCGCCCCAGCCGCGCCGGTCGTACTCGCCGATGCTCACCTCCAGGTAGCTGGTGCCGTCCGGGCGCTGCACCGTGCGGTAGGTGCGCCGCAGGGGCAGCTGCCAGCAGACGTCGGGCTTGAGCTCCAGCGGCTCGCGGCCCTCGCGCAGCGCGAGGGAGTGCAGCGCGCAGCCGGCGCCGGCGCCGAAACCGGGGCGGTTGAGGAAGACGCACGCCCCGTCGACGACGCGCGTCTTGCGCGCCGCGCCCCCGGCGGTCTCCTCGACCTCCACCCAGCCGGCGCGGGAGCGGCCCGCGGCGGCGTGCTGCCACGTGGCCGCGTCGAGGCGGCGGGCTGCGGTGCGCACGCGCCGCTCGTCGGCGGCATCGGTGAAGTGCGCGCCCAGGGTGCAGCAGCCGTCGTCCGGGCGGTCGGCGTAGATGCCGGGGCAGCCGGCGCCGAAGATGCACGTCCAGCTCGACGTCAGCCAGGTCAGGTCACAGCGGTAGACCACCTCGGCGGCCCCGTCCGCCCCACCGGCCCCGCCAGGCCCACCGGTCCCGCCCGGTGCGGGCTCGGGGAACTCCACCCACAGGCGGGGCCCGTCGAGCGGCGTCTCCGGGGCGGCCGGCGGCTCGGTCGGTGGCACCCGAGCAGGGTAGGTGCCCCGCCGGTGCGCGCGCTGCGGTGACGGTCCGGCTGCGGACCGCAAGGTCGTGGATCGGCTGCGGGCCGGGCGCGCGGTTCCAGTACGGTCGGGCCATGCGGCTGGGCGTTCTCGACGTGGGCTCCAACACGGTCCACCTCCTCGTGGTCGACGCCAGGCCGGGCGGTCGCCCGCTGCCGGCCTCCTCGACGAAGGTCCCGCTGCGGCTGGCCGAGCACCTCGACGACGCCGGCGCGATCAGCGAGGTGGGCGTGGCCGCGCTGGTGCGGACGGTCGCCGGCGCGGTGGAGGTGGCCGAGGACCGCGGCTGCACCGAGCTGCTGCCCTTCGCGACCTCCGCGGTGCGCGAGGCCAGCAACGGCGAGGAGGTGCTGCGCCGCGTCGAGGAGGCCACCGGCGTGCGGCTGCGCGTGCTGCCCGGCCGCGACGAGGCGGAGCTGACCTTCCTCGCGGTGCGCCGCTGGTACGGCTGGTCGCGCGGCTGCCTGCTCGTGCTGGACATCGGCGGTGGCTCCCTGGAGCTGGCCGCCGGCCTCGACGAGGTGCCGGACGTCGCCGTCTCGCTGCCGCTGGGCGCCGGGCGCCTGACCCGCGACCGGCTGCACAACGACCCCCCCAAGCCGGCGGAGGTGCGCGAGCTGCGCAGCTACGTGCGCCGCTCGGTGGCCTCGGTGGTGCGCGAGCTGGGGCGCGTGGAGTCCCAGCACGTGGCCGTCACGAGCAAGACCTTCCGCAGCCTGGCCCGCATCGCCGGTGCCGCCCCCAGCGCCGAGGGGCCGTTCGTGCGCCGGGTGCTGCGCCACGCCGACCTGGTGGAGTGGGTGCCGCGGCTGGCGGAGATGAAGGTCGCCAAGCGCGCGGAGCTGCCGGGCGTCGCGGTCGAGCGCGCGCCGCAGCTGCTGGCGGGCGCGCTCGTCGCCGAGGCGGCGCTGGACCTGCTGGGCGTCGAGGAGGTCGAGGTGTGCCCCTGGGCGCTGCGCGAGGGCGTGATCCTGCGCCGGCTGGACGCCATCGCGGCGGAGGAGCGGCCGGGCGGGCCCACCGGTGGGGCGCTCGGCGGGGCGCTCGGCGGCGGGAACCGATCTAGCCTGGTGCCGTGGATCCCGACCGGCACGACGGCGGCCCTGTGAGCGGCGGTGCGCCGGCCCCCGCGCCGGGCACCGGCACCGGCGCCCCACCGGGGCGGATCCCGGTCGGGCTGTCCTCCTCCTGCGCCTACCCGGAGGCCACGACGGCCGCCTTCGAGATCGCGGGCCGGCTGGGCTACGACGGTGTCGAGATCATGGTGTGGACGGACCCGGTGAGCCAGGACCCGCGGGCGCTGGCCCAGCTCGCGGAGCACTACGGCGTGCCGGTGCTGGCCATCCACGCCCCCACGCTGCTGCTCACGCAGCGCACCTGGGGCCGCGACCCCTGGGGCAAGGTGGAGCGCTCCTGCGAGATGGCCGCGGGCCTGGGGGCGTCCACCGTCGTGGTGCACCCGCCCTTCCGCTGGCAGCGGGAGTACGCGGCGTCCTTCGTCGCCGGGGTGCGGCGGGTGGAGGAGCGCACGGGCGTCGTGCTGGCGGTGGAGAACATGTTCCCCTGGCGGGCGCGGGGCCGGGAGGTCGTGGCGTACTCGCCCGGCTGGGACCCCACGCACCTGGGCTACGAGCACCTGACGCTGGACATCTCCCACGCGGCGACCTCCGGGCTGGACTCCCTGGAGCTCGCGCGGGCCTTCGGGGACCGGCTGGCGCACCTGCACCTGTGCGACGGCTCCGGTTCGTTCAAGGACGAGCACCTCGTGCCCGGTCGCGGCTCCCAGCCGTGCGCGGAGGTCCTGCGGCTGCTGGCGGAGCGCCGCTGGGGCGGCACGGTCGTGCTGGAGGTCAACACCCGCAGGGCGCGCGACCGCGCGGAGCGGGAGGGCGACCTGGCCGAGGCCCTGGCGCACGCCCGCGAGCACCTGGCGGTGGTGGCGTGAGCGACGGGCGCCCCGACGTCCTCGCCCTCGTCGGCGCCGGTGTCATGGGCCAGACGCTGCTCGGCGGCCTGCTGCGGGCCGGGCGCGACCCGGCCGGGGTGCTCGTCGTGGACCGCCGCGCCGGCCGCGCGGAGGAGCTGCACGACCGCTTCGGCGTGCGGGTGGTCACCGACCCGGCGGCGGTGGCCGCGGCGGGCACGGTGGTGCTGGCGGTGAAGCCGCAGGACATGGGCGACCTGCTGGCCTCGCTGCGCGACCACCTGCGCCCCGACGTGCTGGTGGTGTCGCTGGCGGCGGGCACGACGACGCACTCCTGCGAGCAGCAGCTGCGGCCGGGCACCGCGGTGGTGCGGGTGATGCCGAACACGCCGTCGCTGGTGGACGAGGGCATGGCGGCGCTGGCCGGCGGGCGCCACTGCGGGCCGGCGGACCTGGCCGCCGCCGAGGAGCTCATGCGCTCCTGCGGGCGCACCGCCGTGCTGGCCGAGAAGCACCTGGACGCGGTGACGGCGCTGTCCGGCTCGGGCCCGGCGTACGTCTTCTACGTCGTGGAGGCGATGGTCGAGGCGGGTGTCCTGCTCGGGCTGCCGCGGGCCACGGCCACCGAGCTGGTCGTGCAGACGGTGGTGGGTGCCGGGGCGATGCTGCGGGAGACGGGGCAGCACCCCACGGTGCTGCGGGAGCAGGTGACGTCCCCGGCGGGCACGACGACGGCGGCGCTGCGCCAGCTCGACGACCACAAGGTGCGCGCGGCCTTCGTGACGGCCGTGGAGGCCGCCTGGTCGCGCTCGCGGGAGCTCTCCCGGGGGTCGTGAGCCTCCGGGGCGCCCGCGGGTCCCGCGGTCGGCGGCGGGTGCGCGGAGGACGCCTGCCGCCACCGGGCGTGCGCGGGTTGCGGCGGCGGGTACCGTGCCCGCATGGCATCCGCCCCTGCGACCTCCGCGGACCGTGCCGGTGCCGGGCCGCTGGCCCCCGGCCCGGGTGTGCAGGTGGTGTGGGACCCGGTCTTCAACCGCTACGACTTCGGCCGCTGCCACCCGATGTCGCCGGTCCGCCTGGACCTGACGGCGCGGCTGTGCGCGCAGCTGGGCCTGTTCGACGCCCCGGGTGTGCGGACGGTGACGGCGGCCCCGGCCTCCGACGAGCTGCTGGGGACGGTGCACCGGGCGGACTACGTCGCGGCCGTGCGCGAGGCCTCCGAGCACCCCGAGCGCGCCGAGGAGCGCTACGGCCTGGGCACCGACGACGACCCGGCCTTCCGGGGCATGCACGAGGCCAGCGCGCGCATCGTGGGGGCCTCGGTGGCGGTGGCGGTGGCGCTGGCCGTCTGGCGCGGGGAGTGCCTGCACGGGGTGAACTTCTGCGGCGGGATGCACCACGCGATGCCGGACCGCGCCAGCGGTTTCTGCGTCTACAACGACGCGGCGGTCGCGATCCGGGCGCTGCTGGACGCCGGGGCCCGCCGGGTGGCGTACGTGGACACCGACGTCCACCACGGCGACGGACCGCAGGCGGTGTTCTGGGACGACCCGCGGGTGCTCACGATCAGCGTCCACGAGTCCGGCCGCACGTTGTTCCCGGGCACGGGCTGGCCCTCGGAGCTGGGCGGGCCGGACGCGCTGGGCTCGGCGGTGAACGTGGCGCTGCCCGCGGGGGTGGCCGACGCCGGGTGGCTGCGGGCGGTGCACTCGGTGGTGCCGCCGCTGCTGCGCTGCTTCGAGCCGGACGTCGTCGTCACCCAGCACGGGTGCGACACGCACTCCCTGGACCCGCTGGGGC
>NZ_BAABIL010000224.1:0-1711 GCF_039542765.1 Kineococcus glutinatus | reverse complement strand
CGCTGCGGGGCCTGCAGCAGCTGCTGGCGCCGTTCGTGGCGGACGCCGCGGGGCAGGTGGAGCGCGTCCTGGGCGGGGCGGCGTCGGTGCGCCGGCGCCTGGACGCGGCGGGCAGCGGCCTGTCGGTGGCGCAGTTCCGCGCCGAGCAGGTGCTGTGGGGGTTGGCGGGTGCCGCGGTGGGCGCCGTCCTCGGCGTGCTGCTCGTGGCCTCCCGCGGTGGGTCGCCGGTGCCGGCGCTGCTGCTGTGGCTGCTGGCCACGGCCGGCGGGGTGCTGGGGCGCGACTGGGCGCTCACCGGGCAGGCGGACCGCCGCCGGGCCCGGGTGCTGGCGGAGTTCCCGGCGGTGGCGGAGCTGCTGGCGCTGTCGGTGGGGGCGGGGGAGGGCGCGGTCGCCGCCCTGGAGCGCGTCGGGCGCACGTGCACCGGGGAGGTGGCCGCGGAGCTGCGCCGGGTGCTGGGCGAGGTGCGCGCGGGCGTGCCGCTGGTGGTGGCGCTGGAGGCGTTCGCGGTGCGCTGCGACGCGCCCGTGGTCAGCCGGTTCGTCGACGCCGTGGTGGTGGCCGTGGAGCGCGGCACCCCGCTGGGTGACGTGCTGCGGGCGCAGGCCCAGGACGTGCGGGAGGCGGGATACCGCCGGCTCGTCGAGGCGGGGGGCCGCAAGGAGGTCCTGATGCTCGTGCCGGTCGTGCTGCTGGTGCTGCCGGTGACGGTGCTGTTCGCGGTGTACCCGGGCCTGGTGGTGCTGCGGCTCGGGCCGTGAGCGCCGGGGTGCACCGGGGCGGGACGCTGCCCGGGAGGTCCGGGTGGTGGTGGGACGAGGACGCCGCGGGTGACGCGGTCGACGCAGAACGGGGTGGGACGAGTGGTTGGACGGGGCGATCGGGTGGGCGCCGGTGGGCCGGCAGCGGCGGTGGTGGCGCTCGTGTGCTGCGAGGTGCTGCTGCGCGCGCGGGTGCGGGCGGTGGTGTCGTCGGGTCGGGACCGCGGCGACGTGCCGGGTTGGGTGCTGGTGACCCTCATGACCGCGGGCCTGGTCGTGGGGTTGTGGGCGGTGGCCGGGCCACGGCTGGAGGCGATGTTCACCCAGTCCATGGACCGGGTGCTCGCCCAGCTGTGAGGGCCCGCCCGGCGGGAGCCGGTGGCGACGCCGGCTCCGCGGTCGCGGAGTTCGCCGCGGTGGGGGCGCTGCTGACGGTGCTGTTCCTGCTCGTGGTGCAGGCCGGCCTCGTGCTGCACGTGCGGGCCACGGCCGTCGACTGCGCCTCCGAGGGGGCCCGCTTCGGGGCGCTGGCGGGCAGCTCGCCCGCGGCGGGCGCGGAGCGGACCCGGCAGTTGCTGCGCACCTCGCTGTCGCCCCGCTACGCGGAGGACGTCAGCGCCGGGGTCGTGGACGCGGGTGGGGTGCCGACCGTGGAGGTGCGGGTGCGCGCTCCGCTGCCGGTGGTCGGCCTCGTGGGGGTCGGCCGCGCGCTGGACGTGCGCGGGCACGCCGTGCAGGAGGAGGCGTCCCCGTGAGGGGCGCCCGGGACGCGGGCAGCGCCGTGGTGGAGTTCCTCGCCGTGGGGGTGCTGCTGCTGGTGCCGCTGCTGTACCTGGTGCTCTGCCTGGGCCGGGTGCAGGCGGCGACCTTCGCCGCCGAGGGCGCGGTGCGGGAGGCGGCGCGCATCGTGGCCGCCGAGCCGGACGTCGAGCTGGCGCAGGGGCGCGCGG
>NZ_BAABIL010000223.1:0-5680 GCF_039542765.1 Kineococcus glutinatus | reverse complement strand
ACCTCCCCCGCACCCGCCGGTGCCCGCACCCCCGACGGCGCCGCGCGCCCGGTGCGCATCGGGGTGCAGATCCAGCCCCAGCACGCCGCCTACGCCGACATCCGCCGCGCCGCCGCCGCGGTGGAGGAGGCCGGCGCGGACGTCCTCTTCAACTGGGACCACTTCTTCCCGCTGACCGGCGATCCGGACGGCGCCCACTTCGAGTGCTGGACGGTGCTGGCCGCCTGGGCCGAGGCCACCAGCCGCGTCGAGATCGGCGCGCTGGTGACGTGCAACACCTACCGCAACCCCGAGCTGCTGGCCGACATGGTCCGCACCGTGGACCACATCTCCGCCCGCGAGGGGGGCACGGGGCGCCTGGTGCTGGGCATCGGGTCCGGCTGGTTCGAGCGCGACTACAGCGAGTACGGCTACGACTTCGGCACCGCGGGTGGGCGCCTGGACGACCTGGCCGCGGCGCTGCCCCGCATCGAGGCCCGCCTGGGCAGGCTCAACCCGGCCCCCACCCGGCACGTGCCCGTCCTGATCGGCGGCGGCGGGGAGCGCAAGACGCTGCGCATCGTCGCCCGCCACGCCGACATCTGGCACGGCTTCGGCGACGTGGACACCATCGCCCGCAAGCACGCCGTGCTCGACGACTGGTGCGCCCGCCTGGAGCGCGACCCCGCCGAGATCGAGCGCTCCACCGACGTGGCGGGCGACCCCGCCGAGGGGGAGGCGCTGCACGCCGTCGGTACCCGGTTGTTCACCATCAGCGTCGACGGCCCGCGCTACGACCTGGGCCGGGTGCGGGAGTGGATCGCCTGGCGGGACGAGAAGAACGCCTGAGCCCGGGCGCCGATGGGTGTCCCGGGCGGTGGGTGTCCCGGGCGGTCGCGCACCGGCGGGGCGCCCACCGCCCGGGCGGTAGCCTCGGCGTCCGTGCCCGCCGCCACCGACGCCCCGCCCCCCACCGCCGCGGAGACGACCGTGCTGGCCACGCTCTCCGGCAGGGACCGCCCCGGCCTGACGGCCGCGCTGCTGCGCGCGGTGCAGGCCCTGGGGGTGGAGGTGCTCGACGTGGAGCAGATCGTGGTGCGCGGCCACCTCAGCCTGGCGCTGCTGCTCACCGAGGGCGCGGCGCCCGGGGCGGTGGAGGCCGCGCCGGCACCGGCGGCCGCGGCCGCGGGCCTGCACCTGCGCTGCGAGCGCGGCTCGGGCGACAACGCCCCCCGCCGCCCCGGCCGGCTGCACGTGACGCTGCTGGCCGCGCCGCTGCGCGCGGAGGCGGTGGCCGCGATCACCACCCTGCTGGCCGAGCGCGGCGCCAACGTCGACCGCATCCGCCGCCTCTCGCGCCGGCCCGTCACCACCTTGGAGCTGGACGTGTCCTTCGACGCGCCGGCCGAGACCGATCCGCTGCGGCGGGCGTTGACCGCGACCGCCGGCGCCCACGGCGTGGACGTGGCGCTCTCCCCCGCCGGCCTGGCCCGCCGCGGCAGCCGCCTGGTGGTGATGGACGTGGACTCCACCCTCATCCGCCAGGAGGTCATCGAGCTGCTGGCGGCCCACGCCGGGCGGGAGGCGGAGGTCGCCGAGGTCACCGCCCGCGCGATGCGCGGGGAGATCGACTTCGCCCAGTCCCTCGTGCAGCGCGTCGGCTGCCTGGCGGGGCTGCCGGTGCAGGTGCTGGAGGAGGTGCGCGCCGCGGTGCAGCTGACCCCGGGCGCGCGCACCCTGTGCCGCACGCTGCGGCGGCTGGGGTTCACCCTCGGGGTGGTCAGCGGCGGCTTCCTGGAGGTCGTGGGGCCGCTGGCCGCCTCGTTGGACATCACCCACGTGCGGGCCAACCGGCTGCAGGTGGTCTCCGGGCGCCTCACCGGCCGCGTCGTGGGCCCGGTCGTGGACCGGGCCGCCAAGGCCGAGGCCCTGCGCGACTTCGCCGCCGCCGAGGGGCTGCCGCTGGCGCGCACGGTGGCCATCGGCGACGGCGCCAACGACCTGGACATGCTCGCCGCGGCCGGGCTGGGGGTGGCGTTCAACGCCAAGCCGGTGGTGCGCGCGCAGGCCCACGCCGCGGTGAACGTGCCCTACCTGGACGCGGTGCTGCACCTGCTGGGCATCAGCCGCGAGGAGGTGGCGGAGGCCGACGCCGCCGACGGCTGATCGCCGCCGGCGGCACCCGGCGCGGCCGGCAGCGCAGCGGGTGCTGGCGGTGGCGGAGCGGCGGGGGCCGGTCAGCCGTTGGTGCTGGCCCAGGTGGCCACCGCGGCCAGCACCGCCACGATGAGCACCATCAGCCCGGCCAGCAGCAGCAGCCGGCGGGCGCCGGAGCCCTGCGGCGGCGGGGGCACCGGCGGTGGTGTGCCGGACACCGGCGCCCCTCAGGAACCCATGGCGTGGAAGCCGCCGTCGACGTGCACCATCTCCCCCGTGGTGGCGGGGAACCAGTCCGACAGCAGCGCCACGCAGGCGCGCCCGGCGGTGGAGGCGTCGTTGACGTCCCAGCCCAGCGGCGAGCGCTCGCTCCAGGTGCCCTCCAGCGTCTCGAAGCCGGGGATGGAGGTGGCGGCGGTGGTGCGCAGCGGACCGGCGGAGACGACGTTGACCCGCACCCCCTTGGGGCCCAGGTCGCGGGCCAGGTAGCGGGCGGTGGACTCGAAGGCGGCCTTGGCCACGCCCATCCAGTCGTAGACCGGCCAGGCCACCCGCGCGTCGAACGTCAGGCCCACCACGGCGCCACCGGACCCCATCAGCGGCAGGGCCGCCACCGCCAGCGACTTCAGCGAGAACGCCGAGACCTGCACGGCGGTGGCCACGTCGTCCCACTGCGTGGCCAGGAAGTTGCCGCCCATGGCGGTCTTGGGTGCGAAGCCGATGGAGTGCAGCACCCCGTCCAGGCCGTCGGTGTGCTCGCGCACCCGCTCCGGCAGCGCGGTGAGGTCCTCGCCGCTGGTGACGTCCAGCTCGATGACCGGCGCCGGCTGCGGCAGCCGCCTGGCGATGGTGGAGGTGATCTTCGCCTGGCGCCCGAAGGAGGACAGCACGACGCTGGCGCCCTGCTCCTGGGCCAGCTTCGCGGCGGCGAAGGCGATGGATCGGTCGGTGAGCACGCCGGTGATCAGCAGCCTCTTGCCGTCGAGCAGTCCCATCTGCGGGGTCCTTCCGTGCGGTGCGAGCGGGGCGGGTGGACAGAGCGGGGCGGGTGGACAGAGCGGGGCGGGTGGACGGGGTGTGCGGTGGTGCGTGCGGCCGGGTGCGGCTCAGTGGCCCATGCCGAGGCCGCCGTCGACGGGCAGCACCGCGCCGTTGACGTAGCCGGCGGCGGGGCTGGCCAGGAAGAGGACGGCGGCGGCGACGTCCTCGACGGTGCCGAAGCGGGCGGCGGGGATGGCGGCCAGGGCCTTGGCGCGCACGTCCTCGGCCAGCACGGCGGTCATGTCGGTCTCCACGAACCCCGGCGCGACGACGTTGGTGGTGATGCCCCGCCCGCCCAGCTCGCGGGCCACGGAGCGGGCCATGCCCACCAGCCCGGCCTTGCTGGCGGCGTAGTTGGCCTGCCCGGCGGCCCCGGAGAGGGCGTTGACGCTGGAGACCAGCACGATGCGACCGCGCCGCAGGCGGATCATCCCCTTGCTGGCGCGGCGGGCGCAGCGGAAGGCGCCGGCGAGGTTGGTGTCCACGACGGTGGCGAAGTCCTCGTCGCTCATCCGCAGCAGCAGCTGGTCGCGGGTGACGCCGGCGTTGGCCACGAGGACCTCCACCGGCCCGTGCGCGGCCTCCACCTGCGCGAAGGCGGCGTCGACGGCGGCGGTGTCGGTGACGTCGGCGCGCACCCCCAGCAGCCCCTCGGGGGCCTGGCCGCTGCGGTGGGTGACGGCCACCCGGTCGCCGGCGGCGGCGAAGGCGCGGGCGACGGCCAGGCCGATGCCGCGGTTGCCGCCGGTCACGAGGACGCTCCTGGGTTCTGGCACGAGGCGGGACGCTAACGCATCGGCGCCCCGCCTCCCGCCAGCGCCCGCCCGCCCCTGCGGATGTCGGCGCCGGAGCCTACGGTGGGCTCGTGCACCGCTCCCGGACCACCGGGTCCTCTCCCCGCGCGGGCGCCGCGCCGGCAGACGTCTACCGCATCAGCGCCGCCCCCACGGCGCACACCGACGACATCGGCGTGCGCTACCGCAAGTACATCGTGTCCATGGTGATCCGCACCATCTGCTTCCTGCTGGCCGTGTTCGTCGACCACCCCGTGCGCTGGGCGTTCGTGGCCGCCGCGGTGTTCCTGCCCTACGTGGCCGTGGTGCTGGCCAACGCCGGGCGCGAGCACCACGACGCGCCCGTGCCGCCGGTGGCACCGCAGGTGATCGAGCTGCCGTCCCTGCCGGCGGCCGCGGCCACCGGCGCCCCCGGCGACGTCGTCGAGGGGCGCGTGGTGGATGAGGGCACCGGCCCGCGCCCCTGAACGCCCGCGCGGCGCACGTCGCCACCGCCGGGCGGCGGTGCCACACTGCCGAGGTGGAGACGACGCCCCAGCGCGACCTGCTCACCGCACCGCCCCGACCCGCCACCGGCGCCCAGGGGTCCGCCCTGCCGGGCAGCGCCGGGCCCGACGGCGCGCACGAGCCGCCCTCGGACCTGGTGTGCAGCGCCCGCGGCTGCACCTCCTCCGCCGCCTTCGGCCTGCGGTGGAACAACCCCAGCCTGCACACCCCCGAGCGGCGCAAGACGTGGCTGGCGTGCCCCCAGCACCGCCAGCACCTGGCCGACTTCCTGGACCTGCGCGGTTTCCTGCGCGAGACCGTCGCCGCGCAGGACCTGCGCGGCTGAGGCCGGGTCCGCACGGGCAGGGCACGGCGGGCGGGGCGGCGCGCAGACCGCCCTGGGGGGCTGCCTACAGTGGGGCGGTGCCGACGTCCGTGCTCAGCCTGCTGCGCGAGCGGCGCTGGCAGGGCGGGCTGGCCGTGGCCGTGGCGGTGGCGTGCGCCTGCGTGCTGCTGGGGCAGTGGCAGTGGCACCGCCGCCAGGACCGCCTGGAGCGCAACGCACCGCTGGTCGCCAACTACGACGCCCCCGCGCGCCCGCTGGCCGAGGTGCTGCCCTCCGCGGCGGCCGCGCTGCCCACCTCGGCGCTGTGGACGCCCGTGACGGTGCGCGGGCGCTACGACGCCGCGGGCACCCTCCTGGTGCGCAACCGGCCGCTGGACGGCGCCAACGGCTACGAGGTCCTCGTCCCGCTGCGCCTGGACGACGGCAGCGCGCTGCTCGTCGACCGCGGCTGGGTGCCCGCCGGGCGCAGCAGCAGCTCCCCCGACGCCGTGCCCGCCCCGCCGCAGGGCGAGGTGGAGGTGACGGTGCGGCTGCGGGCCGGGGAGGCCACCCGCCCCGGGCGCGCGGAGGTGGCGGGGCAGCTGCAGACCATCTCGCTGCCGCAGGCGGCCGACCAGCTGCCCTACCCGCTGCTGCAGGCGTACGGGCGGCTGGTCGCCGAGCAGCCGCGGCCGGCGCAGCTTCCGGCGGCCCTGCCGCGCCCGGCCACCGACGAGGGCCCGCACCTGGCGTACACGGTGCAGTGGTACTGCTTCGCGCTGGCCGCGCTGGGGGTGTGGGTGGTCGCCGGGCGCCGGGAGCTGCAGGCGCGCGCCGCCGCCGGCGCGGCCACCGCAGCGGGCACCGGCGCCGGCTCCCCGCCGGGTGCACCCGCGCC
>NZ_BAABIL010000222.1:0-9102 GCF_039542765.1 Kineococcus glutinatus | reverse complement strand
CCTGCGCCGTCGTGCTGCTCGGCGACGCGCCGCGTCCCGCCGGTGCGGCGGAGCCGGACGTGCAGGTGCACCACCTCGCGGGCAGCGCCGACGAGGTCGTCGAGCGGGTGCTGGCCGCCCTGGCGGCGCACCCGCTGCTCGCCCCGCCCCGCTGACCCGCGTCCCGCCGGCCCGGCGGCGCCCCGGTCGCGGGGGCGCCGCTCAGGCCCGGACGAAGCGCGACACGGTGACCTGGTCGACGGCGCGCTCCTCGACCAGGGTGAACGCGTGCGGCGCGAAGGACCCCGCGACGACAGGCACCCCGGCGCCGGCCAGGACGGGGTAGCGCTTGAGCACCAGCTCGTCGATCTCGGGCAGCAGGGCGCCGGCCAGGGTGCCGCCACCGGCGAGCCAGACGCCGAGCCCGTCGGCGGCCTTGAGGGCGCGGACGGTCGCGAGCGGGTCCTCGGTGACCGTCACGCCCGGGGCCGGGTCCAGCGGCAGGGTGGTGGAGACCACGTGCTGGTCCAGGTGCGGATAGGGGCTCGGGACGCCCAGCTCCAGGGCCGGCTGGTACGTCCGGCGGCCCATGACGACGGCGTCGAAGCGGCGGGTCGGGGCGGCGTCGATGCCGAGCTGGGCGCGCACGTGCTGCGGCAGGGTGTCCGGGTGCTCCGCGGCGAGGAAGTCGAGGAACGCGCCGGTCAGCGGGAAGAAGTCGAACGAGCCGTCGGGGGCCGCGATGAACCCGTCGAGGGTGACGCCGACGAAGTAGGTGAGGGAACGCACGGGTGTCCTCCTGGGGTGGGGCCGGTCACGGCACCCGGATCATGCCCTCCTGCGCGACGGAGGCCACGTGGGTGCCGTCGGCGGTGAAGAAGCGGCCGGTCATCAGGCTGCGCGCCCCCGTGGCGGCCGGGGTCTCCACGACGTAGAGCAGCCACTCGTCGACCCGCACCGGCCGGTGCCACCACACGGCGTGGTCGAGGCTGGCCACGCTCATCCCGGGCGTCGCCCAGGTCAGCCCGTGGCGGCCCAGCACGGCCTCGAAGAGGACGTAGTCGGAGGCGAACCCCAGCACGGCGCGGTGCAGCACGTCGTCGTCCGGCAGCCGGCCGGGCACCCGCATCCACACGGCGCGCACCTGCCCGGTGGGGGTGGGCGCCGTGGCGAAGTAGGGCGGGGGGACGACGTGGCGGACCTCGAGCGGTCGCCCGGTGCGCCAGGCGCGCACGAAGGGGTGGTCCACGCCCTCGAGCAGGTCGGCGTCGGAGGGCAGGTCCTGCGGCCCGGGCACGTCCGGCATGACGGCGGCGTGCTCGAGGCCGTCGGCGGGTTCCTGGAAGGAGGCGATCATCGAGAAGATCGGCACCCCGGACTGCAGGGCCTGCACCCGGCGGGCGCTGAAGGAACGCCCGTCGCGCAGCCGCTCCACGGCCAGCTCCAGCGGCTGCTCCACGTCCCCGGGGCGCAGGAAGTAGCCGTGCATGGAGTGCAGCGCCCGGCCGGGCCCGACGGTGCGGCCGGCCGCGAGGGCCACCTGCGCCACGACCTGCCCGCCGAACACCCGCCCGTGCGGCTGGGGCAGGCTCGGGGCGGTGAAGGTGTCCGGCCGGTCGGGGACGGGCTGCACGTCGAGCACCGCCAGCAGCCGCGGCAGGCGGGGGTCGACCGGGCCGTCGGGGGGGATCGCCATGCAGCGACGCTACCCGGCGGCCGCGGGGCGCGGGCGGGGCGGCTCCACTAGCGTCGCCGCTGTGCTCGCCGCCCGCGCCGTCCGCCAGTCCGCCGACGACCCGATCTCCGGCCTGGAGGTGGGGGACGCCCCCGCCGCCGAGGTGCCGCCCGGCTGGGTCCGGGTCCGGGTGCGGGCCGCGGCGCTGAACCACCACGACCTGTGGAGCCTGCGCGGGGTGGGCCTGCCCGCCGATCGGCTGCCGATGGTGCTCGGCTGCGACGCCGCGGGCGTCACCGAGGACGGCCGGGAGGTCGTCGTGCACGCCGTCGTGGCCTCGGAGGGCTGGCGCGGCGACGAGACCCTCGACCCGGCGCGCACGCTGCTGTCGGAGCTGCACCCGGGGACCCTGGCCGAGGAGGTCGCGGTGCCGGCGCGCAACGTGCTGCCCAAGCCGGCCGGCTGGAGCTTCGAGCGGGCGGCGTCGCTGGGCACGGCCTGGCTGACGGCCTACCGGATGCTGTTCACCCAGGCGCGGGTGGTGCCGGGGCAGACGGTGCTGGTGCAGGGCGCCGGGGGCGGCGTGAGCAACGCCCTGGTGGTGCTGGGCGCGGCGGCCGGGGTGCGGGTGTGGGTCGCCGGCCGGGACCCCGGGCGGGTGGAGCGGGCGCTGGCGTGGGGCGCCGAGCGGGGTTTCACCGCGGGGGAGCGGCTGCCTGAGCGGGTGGACGCCGTCTTCGAGACGGTCGGGCGGGCCACCTGGCAGCACTCGCTGCGCTCGCTGCGCCCCGGTGGCGCGCTCGTGGTGTCGGGGGCGACGACGGGCGGGGACGCGCCGGCGATGCTGGAGCACGTCTTCTTCCGCCAGTTGCGGGTGCTGGGCTCGACGATGGGCACGCTGGAGGAGTTCGAGCGGCTGCTGCGGTTCTGCGAGCTGCGGGACCTGGGCCCGGCGGTGGACTCGGTGCACGAGCTGGCCGACGCGCGGGCGGCCTTCGTGCGGCTGGCGAGCGGTGAGGCGCTGGGCAAGGTGGTGCTGCGCGCGGGGTGACCTGCGACCTGGTAACTACTTGACGTACTGGAAAGTAGTTGGTGAACTGGTGCTCCACCGACCCCGGGAGGACACCGTGAGCACCCCCACCCCCGCCGAGGCCACCGCCCTGCTCGAGAAGGCCGGGGCCGCCGGGCGCCGCGTCCGCGCCGGGTCCGGCAGCCGCACCGGTGCCTGGCTGACCGGCATGGCCGCCGCCACGTGGGGCTACCTCACCGCCCTGGGCGTCGCGGGCGGCTCCGACGAGCGCGTCCTGCTCGTCTCGGCCGTCTTCGCGGCCACCGTCCTGCTGCTCTCCCTCGGGCTGCTGCCCGGCGTGCGGGTCAACCGCGCCGGGTTCGGCCGCCGCTGGGTCGGCGCCGTCGTCGGCTGGGGCGTGCTCTACGCCGCGGCCCTCGTCCTCGGCCTGGTCCTCATGCGCGACACCCTGGCGTACTGGCCCGCGGCCGGGCTCGTCGCCGCCCTGCCGCTGGCCCTGGGCGCCCGCGCCGAGCTGCGCTCGTGAGCGCGCCCAGCGGTCAGCTGCCCGGCGGCCAGCACGCCCGCCACCGCCTCGACGAGGTCGTGCACCAGCCCGTGCGGTTCTCGGTGCTCGCGGCCCTGGCCGCTGCGGACGAGGCCGAGTTCTCCTTCGTCCGCGACACCGTCGAGGTCAGCGACTCCGTGCTCAGCAAGCAGGTCACGGTGCTGGAGGAGGCCGGGTACGTGCGGGTGCGCAAGGGGGCCGTGGGCCGGCGCCCGCGCACCTGGCTGGCGCTCACCGCCGACGGGCGCGCCGCGTTCGCGCAGCACCTCGCCGTGCTGCGCGAGATCGCCGGCGAGCAGGTCGCCGGCCAGCAGGTCGCCGCGGACGGCTGAGGCCCGGGGCGACGTCGTCGCCCCGGGCCTCAGCCCGATCCGTCGTTGCCGGTCCCCTACAGGGCCGAGAGGCGGTAGCGCAGCGCCTCCAGCTGGTCGCAGATCTCCACCGGCACCCGCGGGCGCAGCCCCTCCAGCCAGCGCTCGGTGTCGTCGCACTCGGCGCGGGCGGAGTCGCCGTCGACGGCGAACAGCGCGGCCAGGTCCGCGGCCGGCAGGTCCAGCCCCTCGACGTCCAGCGAGCCGGGCGCCGGCACCCAGCCGACGGGGGAGGGGGCGACCTCGGCGGTGCCCTCGACGCGGCGGCAGATCCACTCCAGGACGCGGGCGTTCTCCCCGAACCCCGGCCACAGGAACCGGCCGTCCTCGCCGCGGCGGAACCAGTTCACGCTGAAGATCCGCGGCCGGGTCGCGGCCGGCAGGCTCCGCCCCACCCGCAGCCAGTGCGCGAAGTAGTCACCGATGTGGTACCCGGCGAACGGTGCCATGGCGAACGGGTCCCGGCGCAGCTCGCCCACGGTGCCCTCGGCGGCGGCGGTGCGCTCGGAGGCCATCGTCGCGCCGAGGAAAACCCCGTGCTCCCAGCTCAGCGCCTCCGTCACCAGCGGCACGTTCGTCGCCCGGCGGCCGCCGAAGAGGATCGCGTCGATCGGTACGCCGGTCGGGTCCTGCCACTCCGCGGCCATCGTGGGGCACTGCGCCGCCGCGACGGTGAAGCGGGAGTTGGGGTGCGCCGCCGGCGTGGTGGAGGTGGGCGTCCAGTCCTGCCCGCGCCAGTCCACCAGGTGCGCCGGCGGCTCCTCGGTGAGGCCCTCCCACCAGACGTCGCCGTCGTCGGTGAGGGCGACGTTGGTGAAGATGGTGTTCTCCCGCAGCATCTCCACCGCCGCCGGGTTGGTGGCCGCGCCGGTGCCCGGGGCGACGCCGAAGAACCCCGCCTCGGGGTTGATCGCCCACAGCCGCCCGTCGGGGCCGGGGCGCATCCAGGCGATGTCGTCGCCGAGGGTCTCCACCTGCCAGCCGGGCAGCGAGGAGCGCAGCATCGCGAGGTTCGTCTTGCCGCACGCGGAGGGGAACGCCGCCGCGACGTGGAAGGCGCGGCCCTCGGGGGAGGTGGTGCGCAGCACGAGCATGTGCTCGGCCAGCCAGCCGGCGTCGCGGCCCATCACCGAGGCGATGCGCAGCGCGAAGCACTTCTTGCCCAGCAGCGCGTTGCCGCCGTACCCGGAGCCGTAGGACCAGATCTCGCGGGTCTCGGGGAAGTGGGCGACGTACTTCAGGTCGCTGCACGGCCACGGCACGTCCGGGCGGGTGCGGCCCAGCACGTCCACCAGCGGCAGGCCGACGCTGTGCACGGCGGGCACGAAGTCCGTCTCGTCGGTGATGAGGTCGAGGGCGGCCCGGCCCATCCGGGTGGTCAGCCGCATGCTCGCCACGACGTAGGGGGAGTCGGTGAGCTCCACGCCGAGCTGCGCCAGCGGGCTGCCCAGCGGGCCCATGGAGAACGGGACGACGTACATCGTGCGCCCGCGCATGCACCCCTCGAACACCGCCTCGAGCTCCTCGCGCAGCGCGGTCGGCTCGCGCCAGTTGTTCAGCGGGCCGGCGTCCTCCCGGCGCGCGGAGGCGATGAACGTGCGCTCCTCGACCCGGGCCACGTCGCCGGGGGCGGTGCGGGCCAGGAAGCTGCCCGGCCGCTTGCGCGGGTCCAGCCGCACCAGGGTCCCGGCCTCGACCATCTCCGCGGTGAGGCGGTCGTACTCCTCCTGCGAGCCGTCGCACCACACCACGCGGTCGGGCTGGGTGAGGCGGGCCGTGCGCTGCACCCACTCGACGAGGCGGTGGGAGGTGGTCGGGAACGAGACCTCGAGGGGGGCGGTGGTGAGGGTCACGAGTGCCTCCGGGGGGACGGGGAGCGGTCTGCATCCATCGTCCGCCGCATCAACCCCCTCGTTCAACGCGAATCCGTGGCAAAAACCCCGAATGTTTCGCTATCGTCAACCCATGCCCCGGGTCGAGGTCGCTGCGCTGGCACACATCGGAGCCGCCCGGGAACCGGCGCCACCCGAGCGGTCCCCCCGGGTGGACCCCGTCACCCTCGGGCGGCGGATCCGGCACTTCCGCACCACCCGCGGCCTCACCCTCGCCGAGCTGGGCGGCCGCACCGGCACCACCCCCAGCCAGCTCTCCCTCGTCGAGAACGGCCGGCGCGAGCCGCGGCTGTCGCTGCTCACCGCCGTCGCCGACGCCCTCGCGGTGCCCGTCGGGGACCTGATGGCCGCCGAGCCGCCCCCGGACCGCCGCGCCGCGCTGGAGATCGAGCTCGACCGCGCCCAGCGCAGCCCGCTGTTCACCTCCCTCGGCATCAAGCCCGTCCGGCCCGGCCGCACCCTGCCCCTGGACGCGCTGGAGTCCCTCGTCGCCCTGCACGCCGAGCTCGCGCGCCGGCACAACGCCTCCCACGCCACCCCCGAGGAGGCGCGCCGGGCCAACACCGAGATCCGCCTCGTCATGCGCACCGTCGACAACCACCTGCCCGAGCTGGAGCAGCTCGCGGAGGACATGGTGCGCGAGGCCGGCTACACCGTCGGGGCGCTCACCCACCGCTCCGTGGCGCGGATGGCCGAGCTGCTGGGGTTCCGCATCATCCACGTCGACGACCTGCCGCACTCCACGCGCACCGTCACCGACCTCGCCAACGGCCGCATCTACCTGCCACCGGCGTCCATCCCCGGCGGCCACGGCCTGCGCTCGCTCGCCCTGCAGGCCATCGCGCACCGCGTCCTCGGCCACGAGCACCCCGCCAGCTACGCCGACTTCCTCCGCCAGCGCCTTGAGATCAACTACTTCGCCGCCGCCTGCCTCATGCCGCGCGGCGTGGCCGTGGAGTACCTCGCCGCCGCCAAGCGCGCCAAGGACCTCGCCGTGGAGGACTTCCGCGACGCCTTCGGCGTCACCCACGAGGCCGCCGCCCACCGGCTGACGAACCTCGCCACCCGCTACCTCGACATCCCCGTGCACTTCCTGCGCGTCGGCGACGACGGCGGCCTCTACCGCGGGTACGAGAACGACGGCGTGCCGTTCGTGCAGGACGCCACGGGCGCCATCGAGGGCCAGCCCGTCTGCCGGCGCTGGACCGCGCGCACCGTGTTCGGCCTCAAGGACCGCACCACCGAGAACTACCAGTACACCGACACCCCGGCCGGCACCTACTGGTGCTCCAGCCAGACCGGCACGCAGACGGCGGGGCAGTTCTCCATCACCGTCGGCGTGCCGTACGTGCACGCCAAGTGGTTCCGCGGCCGCGACACCGCCGTGCGGCAGGTGTCCCGCTGCCCCGAGGAGTCCTGCTGCCGCCGCCCCGCGCGCGAGCTCGCCCAGCACTGGCAGGGCAGCGCCTGGCCCAGCGCCGCCCTGCACGCCCACGTCCTGTCCCCGCTGCCGGCCGGCACCTTCCCCGGCGTGGACGACGCGGAGG
The DNA here is from genome assembly GCF_039542765.1 of Kineococcus glutinatus. Lineage (NCBI taxonomy): Bacteria > Bacillati > Actinomycetota > Actinomycetes > Kineosporiales > Kineosporiaceae > Kineococcus > Kineococcus glutinatus. Next base: position 2,061 of record NZ_BAABIL010000222.1, on the reverse strand, counting down.
TCTACGCCTTCCTCGCCAAGCACGCCCCGCGGGGGTGAGCCGCGGCCGGCGGGCGGGTGCTCAGTCCTCGAACGTGTTGATCAGGCTGTGCGCCGCGCGCTCCAGGTAGTCCCACAGCAGCGCCTCCGGCGCCGGCGGCAGCGCCAGCGAGCCCACCGCCGCGCGCATGTGCGTCAGCCAGCGGTCCCGGGCCAGCGGGTTGACCTTGAAGGAGGCGTGCCGCATCCGCAGCCGCGGGTGCCCGCGCTGCTCGGAGTACGTCGTCGGCCCGCCCCAGTACTGCTCCAGGAACATCCGCAGCCGCTCCGCCGCCGCCCCCGACGCCAGGTCCTCGGCCGGGTACATCGGGGCCAGCACGTCGTCGGCGGCCACGCCCTCGTAGAAGCGCGCCACCAGCCGCTCGAACGTCGCGTGCCCGCCCACCTCGTCGTAGAAGGTGCGCTCGGGGGTGGCCGCCGAACGGCCCCCGATGCTCAGGCCGCGGGCCGGCACGGGAGGCGGGGAGGAGGGCTGCGGCTGCGTCACCGCACCAGTGTGCCCGCCCGCTGCCGCTCCGCCGCACGCGCGACGCCCCGCTGCATGCCGCCGAAGACGACGCCGTGGAAGGGCGTCACCGACCACCAGTACACCTGCCCCAGCAGGCCGCGGGGGTGGAACAGCGCGCGCTGGCGGAACACCGTGCGCCCCGCACCGTCCTCCTCCGCGTGCAGCTCCAGCCACGCCAGGCCCGGCAGCCGCATCTCCGCCCGCAACCGCAGCAGCCGCCCCGGCTCCAGCTCCTCCACCCGCCAGAAGTCCAGCGCGTCACCCACCTGCAGGGTGCGCGGGTCCCGCCGCCCGCGGCGCAGGCCCGGCCCGCCCGAGATCCGGTCCAGCAGACCGCGCACCGCCCAGGCCAGCCCCCACGAGTACCAGCCGTTGTCGCCGCCGACGCCCTCCACCACCCGCCACAGCTCCTCGCGGCTGGCCGCCACCGTCGTGGCGCGCTCGTCCACGTAGAGGCTGCCGCCGGCCCAGTCCGGGTCGGTGGGCAGCGGGTCGCTGGGCGCGCCCGGGTCAGACGCCGAGCTCCAGCGCGTCGCCACGTCCGCCTCCCGCACCCGCTGCAGGGCCAGGCGCATCGCCTCCTCGAAGCCGACCAGACCCCCCGGCGGGTCGGGCACCCAGCGCGCGATGTCGTGCTCGCGGCAGACGACCTCGTGGACGAGGCTGTCCACCAGCGGGCGGGCGATCGCGCTGGGCACCGGGGTGATGAGCCCCACCCAGTGGCTGGACAGACCCGGGGACAGCACCCGGGTGGGCACGATCCGCCGCGGCGGCAGGCCCGCCGCCCGCGCGTACCCCTGCATCATCTCCAGGTACGTCAGGACGTCCGGGCCGCCGATGTCGAAGGTGCGCGAGACCTCCGGGGGCATCCGCGCCGAGGCCACGAGGTAGCGCAGCACGTCGCGGATCGCGATGGGCTGGATGCGGTTGTGCACCCAGCGCGGCGTCACCATCAGCGGCAGCCGCTCGGTGAGGTAGCGCAGCATCTCGAAGCTCGCCGAGCCCGACCCCAGGATCACCGCCGCCTGCAGCGCCGTGACGGGCACCCCGGAGTCGAGGAGGACCTCCCCGACCTCCCGGCGGGAGGCCAGGTGCTGGGAGAGGTCGTCGGAATCCGGGTGCAGGCCGCCCAGGTAGACGATGCGGCGCACCCCCGCCGCCCGCGCCGCCCGCCCGAACGAGCGCGCCACCCGGCGCTCCTCGGCGTCGAAGCGGCGCTGCCCGTTCATCGAGTGCAGCAGGTAGTAGGCCACCTCGACGCCGGCCAGGGCCCGCGCGAGGTCCTCCGGCGAGGTCGCGTCGGCGCGCACCACCTCCACCGAACCCGCCCACGGCCGGTCGCGCAGCTGCTCGGGGCGCCGGGCCATCGCCCGCACCCGGTAACCGGCGCTGAGCAGCTCGGGCACCAGCCGGCCGCCGATGTAGCCGGTGGCGCCGGTCACCAGGACCAGGCGCGGGGCGTGGACGGGGGTGCTGACGTCAGCGGTCACGTGCGGATCCCTCCGGGGCGCGGGT
>NZ_BAABIL010000221.1:0-4682 GCF_039542765.1 Kineococcus glutinatus | reverse complement strand
GGCCGCGCCGGCCGCCACTGCAGCCGCAGCACCCCGCGCCGGGTGCGCACGGCGACGGCGCGGCGGTCGGCGCCGAGCTTGTCGCGCGCCAGCCGCAGCAGTTCCTGCGCCGGCACCGCGTGCCGCTCGATCAGCTCGGCGGCCGCGGCGTTGACGTGCACCGCCGTCTCCCCGCGGAACAGCAGCAGCCCGGCCCCGCCGCCGACGGCGTGGTCCAGCTCCGCGACGAGCGCCGCGCGGGAGCGCTCCGCCGCGGCCAGGCGCAGGTACGGCTCGAGGACGGCCAGAGCGTCGAGCTCGTCGTCGGTGAACCGCGAGCCGCGGTTGACGCCCCAGCCGTGCACCACCCCGTCGCGCAGCGCCCCCACCAGCAGCGAGTGCGGCACCCCGGCCGGTTCCAGCAGGTGCCGGCGCATGGGGTTGCACGCCCACGCCTCTGGCGGGCCCAGCTCCTCGCCGCGGCTGGGTCCCAGCCGGCCCCGCCGCGCCAGGTGCGGCAGCGCCGGGCTGGCCAGCAGGGCCTCCTCCTGCCCGCTCGCCCTGGCCAGCGGCAGCAGCAGGTCCGGGACCTCCACCACCCGCCACGTGCGGGCGGCGACGTCGAGCTCGACCTCGGCGGCGACCTCGCCGGGCACGACGCGCAGCAGGGCCGCCAGGCCCGCGGTGAGCTGCTCCTGCGGGTCCAGGACGTCCAGCAGCTCCCTGCCCAGGCGGTGCGCGAGCCGCCTCCGCGCGGCGCGGGACACGCGCCCACCGTGGCACGCGAGCCCCCGATCCGCAGCCCGTTCACCGCGGATGCGCAGCAGTGCGTAGTCCGCTTGGCCCAACGAGGGGTTGACAGGTGCACTCGGTGGTGCGAGCACCGGCGCGCTGCAGCGGCCGGTCGCTCCGCTCCACCGCCGATCCGCCGGGTCACGCCGCCGTGCCCCGGCGGGGCCACCACGTCCAGGAGGACCCCATGCCCAAGTTCACGACCGCGGCGCTGACCGCCTGCGCCGCAGCGGCGATCACCCTGCTCGGCGCCGCGCCCGCGCAGGCCGCCACGAACCCGTACACCCCTGCGCAGATCTGCGGATCCGGGTACAAGACCGTCTCGGGCGGCTACTTCGGGCTCACCGGTGCCGACATGTACGTGATGTACAACAGCGCGGCGGGGCGGAACTGCGTCGCCGTCGTCAAGCGCAGCAACATCGGCACCGCCACGTCGGTCGGTGCGGGCTTCAAGCTGTCCAGCGACCCGACGTGGCGCGCGGGCGTCAACTACGAGCTGGGCAACTTCAAGTACTACGCGGTCAGCCCCACCAAGTACTACGCCAAGGGCAAGTGCATCGACATCTACGGCGTGTCCGGGTCCTCGAAGGTCCAGCAGTTCAAGGTGTTCTGCGGCTGACCCGGTGGCGCCGGGGCGGGACGTCCCGTCGGGACGTCCCGCCCCGGCCTCACCCCGCGACCGGCGCTGCCGCGCGGTGCGCCCGCTTCTCCCCGTACATCCGGGTGTCGGCGCGGTGCAGCAGCTCGCGGAAGTCGCAGCCGTCCTCGGGGTGGACGCTGACGCCGGTGCTGGTGCCCACCGCCACCCGCTCGCCGCGCAGCAGCAGCGGCGCGGTCACCGCCGCGGCGAGCTGGCCGGCCACCCGCTGCGCCTCCGCGCGTGCGGTGGCCGGCGCCAGGTGGGGCAGCACGACGAGGAACTCGTCCCCGCCGAGGCGGGCCAGCAGGTCGCCGTGGCGCAGCCGGCCCGCCAGCCGCTGCGCGGTGACGGCCAGCAGCTCGTCGCCGGCGGCGTGCCCCAGCCGGTCGTTGACCGCCTTGAACCCGTCGAGGTCCAGGAACAGCAGCGCCAGGGAGGTGCCCGAGACCCGCGCCTCCAGCAGCGCGGACTCCACGTGCTCCTGCACCCGCCGGCGGTTGGCCAGGCCGGTGAGGGGGTCGCGGTGGGCCAGCGCCTCCACCCGCGCGAGGTAGCTGCGGGCGCGCTCGCGCTCGGCGGCCAGCGCACGCTCGGCCTCCACGCGGGCCGTCACGTCGTGCTGGACGCCGATGTACCGGCGGACGGTTCCCGTCTCATCCACGACCGGGGACAGGTGCACCTCGTTCCACCAGGGGGTGCGCTCCGGGCCGCGGTGGTTCAGCAGCACCTCGCGCACCTCGCGGCCGGCGGTGATCGCCTCCCGGATGCGGGCCAGCGCCCCCGGGTCGGTGTCCGGCCCCTGCAGGAAGCGGCAGTTGCGGCCCAGGACCTCCTCGGCGCGGAACCCGGACAGCCGCTCGAACGCGGCGTTGGCGTAGACGAGCGGCTGGTCGGGGCGGCCGAGGTCGGCGATCGTCACCCCGCTCGTGGTCGCGTCCAGCGCCAGGTGCAGCAGGGCGTCGCCCGTCGCCGCCGCGGGTGCGGCCGGGACCGCCGCCGCAGCGGGAACCGTCCCGGCGGCGCTGCCGGGGGCGGCGACGATCGGGCGGGGCACCACCCGCGACATCAGCGCGACCGTCGCCGCGGCCACCGCCTCGCGGTCGTACGTCAGGGCGTACTCGAACGTGCGCCGGGAGTCCGGGCCGTCGTCGCCGAGGTCGCGGGCCAGCAGCGCCGCGGCGAAGTGCGGACCGATCACGGTGACGTCCCACTCCCCGCGCACGGGGTCGGTGGGCGACAGCGCCGCCCCGCGCAGGCCGGGCACCGGCTCCGGCGGCAGGTCCTCGCCCAGCGCGCACACGAAACCGGTGCGCTCCACCAGGTCGCGGTAGCGGAGGGTCGTGGCGGGGGTGAAGTGCCGGGCCTCCTGGAAGGTGGCGGCCACCACGCACGTCTCCCCGACGCGCAGCGCCTCCCGCTCCAGCTGCTTGCTCAGCTCGACGAGCAGCGACTTGGGGGAGCGGCGCAGCGGCGTGCCGGCGGGCAGGCAGCCGAAGGGCGATTCGTCGATCCCGGTGCGCGCCGGCGCCGGCGGCAGCGCGAGCCGGGCGACCTCGTAGCCGGGGGCGGCCCCCGGGCCCGGGCGCCCGAACATCCAGCCCTGCCCGAGCCGGGCGCCCAGCGCGCGCGCCATCCGCAGGTGCTGCTCGTCCTCGATGCCCTCGGCCAGCACCAGCGCCCCGCTGCGCTCGGCGTACGCGTTGACCGCGTTCATGATCTCGGCGATGGCGGGCCCGGGCCGCTCCTGCACCAGGCGCAGGTCGAGCTTGACGACGTCCGGGCGCAGCAGCGGCATGAACGCCAGCGACAGCACGTCGGCGCCCACGTCGTCCAGCGCCACCGCCCAGCCCAGCTCCCGCACCCGCTCCACGGTGCGCAGCAGCTCCGCCGGCCGCGACGCCAGCGCCCGCTCGGTGATCTCCATGACGACGCGGAGCTCGCCCGGTGCGCCCTCGGCGATGGCGAGCAGGTCCGCCAGCGGCGCGGAGTCCAGCACCTCCGGTTCCACGTTGACGAACAGCGTCAGCGGCGCCAGCAGGCCCTGCTCGACCGCGCCGCGGAACGCCGCCGCCCGGCACGCCTCGTCCAGCTCGGCCAGGCACCCCGCCTCGCGCGCCGCGGCGAACAGGGCGTCCGGGCGCTGCAGCGGCCCCTCCGGGCCGCGGGCCAGCGCCTCGTAGGCCACGACCGCACCGCTGTCCAGGTCGACGATCGGCTGGAAGGCGCTGTGCACCGCGCCGATCGTCACGATCTCGTGGATGCCCGTCACCGTGAGGACATCGGCACGGCCGAGCGCCGTCTGGAGCGGTGGGCCACACCCGCCCACCTGCCGGCGCCGGTGCGGGACGTCCCCTCCGATCGTCCCGCCCCGGCAGCCCCGCCCCGACGGGGTGCGGCGGCCCGGTGCCCGCCGCGCGCCCATGGTGTCCGCCCCCGCTTGCGCACCGCTTGCGCCGACCTTGCAGGTCCGGGGCCCGCCGCTGGCTACCCTGCACGAGTGCCGACAGCTGTGCAGGTGCGCGTCCTCGGTCCCGTCGAGGTGGACACCGGGGCCGGGCCCGTGGGGCTGGGCGGTCCCGCGCTGCGCGGTCTCCTGGCGGCGCTGGCCGTCGACGCCGGGCGCGTCGTGCCCATGCCGGTGCTCGCGGAGCGGCTGTGGGACGGCGAGGCGGGCGGTGCGGCGCCGGCCACCCTGCAGAGCTACGTCTCCCGGCTGCGCCGCCTCCTCGAACCCGAGCGCCCCGCCGCCGGCTGGCAGGTCCTGCGCACCCGCCCACCCGGCTACCAGCTGGACGTGGACCCCGAGGCCGTGGACGCGGTGCGCTTCGAGCGGCTGCTGCGCCGGGCCCGGGCGCTGGCCGACCCGGCCGCGGCGCGCGCCGCCGTGGCGGAGGCGCTGGGGTTGTGGCGGGGGGAGGCCTACGCCGACGTGCCCGGTGGGTTCGCCGTGGAGGAGGCGCGCCGGCTGCAGGCGCGCCGGCTGGAGGCGCGGGAGCTGGCCGCGGAGCTGGACCTGGCCCTGGGCCGGCACGCGGACCTGGTGCAGGAGCTGCCGGCGCTGGTGCGGGCGCACCCGCTGCGCGAGGGCCTGTGCCGCTCGCTGGTCCTGGCGCTGTACCGCAGCGGGCGCCAGGCCGAGGCGCTGCAGCTGTTCGCCGAGGTGCGCGAGCGGCTGGCCGAGGCGCTGGGCGCCGACCCGGGCCCCGAGCTGCGCCGGCTGCACGAGGCGGTGCTGCGCCAGGACCCGGCCCTCGACCTGCCCGCCCCCGCC
>NZ_BAABIL010000220.1:0-5743 GCF_039542765.1 Kineococcus glutinatus | reverse complement strand
GGTGCTGGCGGCCGCGGGGGCGCCGGCGGTGGTGGCGGAGGCGGTGCGGGAGGCGACGGGCGGCGGGGCGCACGTGTCGGTGGACGCGGTGGGCGCCGCGGCGGCGTGCGAGGCGTCGGTGCTGGGTCTGCGGGCGCGGGGCCGGCACGTGCAGGTGGGGTTGCTGCCGGCGGCGGCGGGGCGCCCGCAGCTGCCGCTGGAGCGGGTGATCGCCCTGGAGCTGCAGGTGCTGGGCAGCCACGGGATGGCGGCGCACGACTACCCGCGGCTGCTGGGGCTGGTGGCGGCGGGGCGCTTCGACCCGGAGGCGCTGGTGTCGCGGGTGCTGCCGCTGGCGGAGGGGGGCCGGGCGCTGGCCGAGTGCGGGGCGGCGACCACGCCGGGCATCACGGTGCTGGACCCCGGGCTCGACCCCGGGCCGGACGCCGGCTGAGCACCTCCTGAGCACCCCCTGGGCACCACCCGGGCCCGGCGGGCGGTCGCGGTCACCACCCGGACGGCCCCACCCGGCCGGGTGCTGTGCCCGCACGGACCGCACCGACGGTCACGGCGGCCGGTCCGCGTCCGCCATCATGGCGGGACGACCTGTCCGGCGAGCCACAGCGAGGTGCTGCGCGGCAGCAGGAACCCGATCGACGAGGAGACGCATGGAGATCGTCTACAACAGCTACGGGGGTCGGTTCTCCGACAGCCCCCGGGCGGTGTACGAGGCGCTGGTGGCGCGCGGTGCCGAGGCGGGCCACACGTGGCTGTGCGCGCCGGAGCACGCCGCGGCCTTCCCGGCGGGGGTCCGCACGGTGGCCCCGCACACCCCGGCGTCCCGCGCCGCGCTGGAGGCGGCCGACGTGCTCGTCGCGAACTACGGCACCGAGCGCGGCTGGCGCAAGAAGCCCGGCGCCCTGCACCTGCAGACCTGGCACGGCACGCCGCTCAAGCGCATCCACAACGACGCGCTGACGATGCCCGACGGCCCGCTCGGCGACGACGACCACGACGTGCGCTCCTGGGACGTCCTGCTCTCCCCCAGCGCGGCGGCGACGGAGCCGCTGCGGGGGGCGTTCCGCTTCCCGGGCCCGGTGCCGGAGACGGGTTACCCGCGCAACGACGTCCTGAGCGCCCCCGACCGCGAGGAGCGGCGGGCCGAGGTGCGCGCGGCCCTGGGCGTCCCCGAGGGGGTGCGGGCCGTGCTGTACGCCCCGACGTGGCGCGACGACGTCGTCGACGTCGAGGGCCGGCGCGACTTCGAGCTGCACCTGGACGTGCGCCGCTTCGCCGAGCGCCTGGGCGGGGACCACGTGCTGCTGCTGCGCCTGCACTACTTCCTGTCGGGCCGGCTGGGGCGCCTGGACGTGCCGGGGGTGCTGGACGTGTCGGGCCACCCCGACATCGCCGACCTGTTCCTGGCCGCCGACGTCCTGGTGACGGACTACTCCTCGGCGATGTTCGACTTCGCGATCACCGGCAAGCCGATCGTGTTCTTCGCGTACGACCTGGCGCACTTCCGCGACTCGCTGCGGGGTTTCTACTTCGACCTCGAGGCGATCGCGCCGGGCCCGCTGCTCGCCACGAGCGAGGAGGTCGTCGAGGCGGTGGCGGACCTGGACGCGGTGGCCGCGCGCCACGCGGACCGGTACGCGGCCTTCCGGCAGAGGTTCTGCCACCTGGAGGACGGCCGCGCCACCGAGCGGGTCGTCGACCTGGTCATGTCCTGGCGGCACCGCGGGGCGGGGGCCGACGTGCCCGGCCCGCGCGGGGCGGCGTCGTGGGCGGCGGTCTGACCGTGGGGTGGAGCCGCGGCCCCGGTGCACCCGGCGGGAGGAGGATGCGGATCGTCTACCACAGCTTCGAGGGGCGCTACTCGGACAACCCGCGCGCCGTGCACGAGGCGCTGCTGGCGCGCGGCGACGACGTCGAGCACGTGTGGCTGTCGTCGCCGGCGCACGCCCACGGGTTCCCCGAGGGCACCGCGACGGTGCCCTACGGGGGCCAGGAGTGCGTGGACCTGCTGGAGTCCGCGGACGTCGTGGTGTCCAACACCCACATCGACCTGGAGTGGGAGAAGCGCCCCGGCACGACATACCTGCAGACGTGGCACGGCACGCCGCTGAAGACCATCCACCACGACGTGCTGTTCGCGCCCGAGGGGCGGCTGGCGCGGCTGGACCGCGACGTGGCGCGCTGGGACGCGCTGCTGTCGCCGAACGCGGCGAGCACGCCGCACCTGCGGCACGCGTTCCGCTGGACCGGCCGGGTCGAGGAGACCGGCTACCCGCGCAACGACGTGCTCAGCGCACCGGACCGCGAGGAGCGGCGCGCGCGGGTGCGCCGGCAGCTCGGCGTCGCCGAGGACGCCACCGCGGTGCTGTACACGCCCACGTGGCGCGACGACGACCTGTTCGGCGACGGCCCGGACTTCGCGCTGCGCCTGGACCTGGAGCGGTTCGCGGAGCGGCTGGGGGGCAGCCACGTCCTGCTGCTGCGCCTGCACTACATGGTGTCCGGGGCGCTGGGCACCGTGGAGGTGCCGGGCGTGCTGGACGTGTCGTTCCACCCGGACATCGCGGACCTGTACCTCGCCGCGGACGTGATGGTGACGGACTACTCCTCCACCCAGTTCGACTTCGCGGTGACGGGGCGCCCGATCGTGTACTACCCGTACGACCTGGACCACTACCGCGACGACCTGCGGGGTTTCTACTTCGACTTCCCGGCGCTGTGCCCGGGCCCGGTGGCGGCCGGCACGGACGAGGTCCTCGACGCCGTCGCCGACGTGCCCGCGCTGGCGCGGGAGCACGCCGAGGACCTCGCCGCGTTCCGGCGGACCTTCTGCCACCTCGAGGACGGTCGCGCCACCGAGCGCGTCCTCGACCTGTTCCTCCCCCGCCGCACCGGCGGGGGCCAGCCCACGAGGAGGAGTGCGTGAGCGACGTCCAGGCGGTCATCCTGGCCGCGGGCATGGGCACGCGGCTCGGCCGCCCGATGCCGAAACCCCTGACCCGGCTCGACGAGGGTCGCACGATCATGCAGCAGCAGGTGGACAACCTGCGCTCGGTGTTCGGCGGGTCGGTCCGCATCACCGCGGTGGTGGGGTTCAAGGCGACCCTGGTGATGGAGGCGCAGCCGGACCTGCTGTTCGCCTACAACGCCTTCTACGACAGCACCAACACCTCCAAGAGCCTGCTGCGGGCCCTCAGCACCTCCGCCGAGGGCGGGGTGCTGTGGATGAACGGCGACGTGGTGTTCGACCCGGCGGTGCTGGAGGACCTGCGGCCCCGGATCGCGGAGGACGTCAGCACGGTGTGCGTGAACCACGACGCGGTGGGCGAGGAGGAGGTGAAGTACACCGTCGACGCCGACGGGTTCGTGCGGGAGCTGTCGAAGACGGTGACCGGCGGTCTCGGCGAGGCGGTGGGCATCAACTTCGTGGCCGCCCGCGACAAGGCGCTCCTGGTGGAGCAGCTGGGTCGCTGCGCGGACACCGACTACTTCGAGCGCGGCATCGAGCTGGCCGTGCAGGAGCGCGGGATGCGGGTGCGGCCGCTGGACATCTCCCGCCGCTTCGCGGTGGAGGTGGACTTCGAGGAGGACCTGGCGCGGGCCAACCAGCACCACCCGGCCTGACCCGGCCGACCCGTCCGACCCGGCCCGTGGGGCGCCGCCGCGCTCAGATGCGGACGGTGCCCCGCGGGCCGGTGAAGACCGCGCTGCGCAGCCCCGCCCCCTGGCCCGGCCCGACGGGCAGCCAGGTGAAGTCCAGGTCGCGGACGGCGCACTCCGGCGACAGGCCCAGCCAGGAGCGGACGCGGTCGCGGACCCCGGCGATCTCCAGGCCGGCCAGCCGGGTGCCGCCGGCCAGCGCCATCGAGGAGGGGTGCAGGACGGGCGGGGAGTCCCACTGCAGGAGCATGGGCAGCTGGGGGTCCTCCAGCAGGCCGGGGACGCCGATGTGGCGCCAGGTCAGCTCCACCCCGTCGGGCCGGCGGCGGGCGCCGACCTCCGAGGGCATGCCGAGGCGCTGCTCGAAGCGGGTGATGTCGTCGACCTGCACGACCCAGGTGAACCAGCCGCCACCCGCCTCGGAGCGGCGGCGCACGGCGCGCCCGAAGGGCACCTTGTCGGCCACCGGGTGGTCGAGCACCTCCACGACCTCGACGTAGCAGCGCTCCGACAGCGGCAGGACGACGTTGCGGGTGCCGAAGCCCGGGTGGGGGCCGCCCTGCACGACGCGCACGCCGAGCGCGGCGGCCAGGCGCCGGGCGGTGGCCTCCAGCCCCTCGGGACCGGCTGCATACCCGACGTGGTCCACGCGCATGCGGGGGATGCTCCCAGACACCCCGCGGCGCTCCGTCACCGCCCGGTGCCGCTGCGTCCGCGCCGGCACGGGGGACGGTGCGGGAGGCGGCGCGCCGGCCGCCGTTTGGCGCCCGACGCCGGAGGGTAGGCCACCTAGGACGGAGAGTTCCGATCGAGGAGGATCGCCGTGAAGCTGGACTGGCTCAAGCCCGCCACCGAGGACGCGGGGACGTACGTCTCCCTCGTCTTCGACGCGACCCGCAACGACGAGACGGGTGCCCACGAGATCGACCTGCGCTGGCAGGACGCGCGCACCCAGCTCGCCCGGGCGGGCGCCCCCGCCGCCGCCCTCGACGCCGTCGGGGAGGTCGCGGTGCAGCCCACCGGCGTGGGCGGGCGGGTGGGGCGAGCCGTCGTGGCCACCGCCTCCGGCATCGTCATCGACCGGTTGCTGCCCTCCCCGCCGCTGCGGGAGGAGTCCACGGCCGGGCCCGTGCCCAACCTCATGCCGCTCGTGCGCTCCCTGGCCCACGACGTGCGCTACGTGCTGGTGGAGATGGACCGCGCCGGCGCCGACGTCACCGTCGCCCACTCCGACGCCCCCGGCACCGCCGAGGAGCAGACGGTGGAGGGGGACCACGACCTGCTGCACAAGGTGCCCGGCGGCGGCTGGGCGGCGCTGCGCTACCAGTACGCCGTGCAGGACTCCTGGGACCACAACGCGGCCACCGTCGCCGAGCACCTGGACAAGCTCGTCGCGCGGGAGAACCCCGAGGCGGTCTTCGTGACCGGCGACACCAAGGCGATGCACTCGCTGCGCAGCAAGGCCAGCCAGCGGGTGCTGGCGCTGGTGGAGGAGGTGCCCGGCGGCAGCCGGCACGCCGGCGTCAAGGAGGAGGTGTTCGAGCGCAACCTGGCCCAGGCGCTGGAGGGGGTGCGCACCCGGCGCCGGGACCGCGTCGTGGAGCAGTTCGAGCAGGAGATCGGCCGCACCCGCACCCTGCAGGGCCCCAGCTCCACGGGCGGGCGCGGCCTGGCGGTGGAGGGCCTGACCGCGGTGGTCGACGCGCTGCGCCGCAGCCAGGTGCAGGTGCTGCTGCTGCGGGACGACCCGACGTCCACGCTGCGGCTGTGGACCGGTTCGGACCCGCTGTGCCTGGGGGCCTCCGCGGAGGAGGTGCGGGCGCTGGGCGAGCCGGACCCGGTCGAGGTGGCCGCCGACGCCGCGCTGGTGCGGGCCGTGGCCGCCTCGGACGCGGAGATGGAGCTGGTGGCCGAGCGCCCGGACGCGGCCCAGGGCATCGGCGCGCTGCTGCGCTACGCGGACCCCTCGACGCCGCAGTGATGGTGCGCTGACGCCGCCCCGGCCCGCGGGGCGCACGGGATCCGCGGGCCGCGGCGTCAGCGGGCGAGGGCGACGAGCACGGCGTCGGCGTCGGCCGTGCCCGCG
>NZ_BAABIL010000219.1:0-4665 GCF_039542765.1 Kineococcus glutinatus | reverse complement strand
TGGCGGTGCCGACGGGGACGACGACCTCGGAGGCGGCGTGCACGCCCAGGCCCTTGGCGTAGGTGGTGGTGCCGATGGTGAGGGTCTTGCCGTCGCCGGCGGCCTGCCCGCCGTTGCTGCGGTCGCGCTCGACCGGGCCCCAGCCGTTGCGCACCGTGCGGAACGCGGTGTCCGACACGTACGTGGCGCCCTGGACCGCGGCGGCCTCGGCCTCGGCCCGGCCGTGGTCCGCGGGCAGCGCCTGCAGCTTGGCCCACGGGAAGTTCTTCATGACGGCGTAGTCCGGCGTGGCGCCCATCAGCGCCTTCCACGGGTCGACGCCGGTGGCCGCGATGGCGGCGGCCGGGCTCTCGGCGATGACGGCGACGCAGCCGGCGGTGTCGGTGACGACGAACCCGTACTTCTGGGCGGCCTTGGCGACCATCTTGGCGATGGGGTGCAGCGCCAGCGCGTCGACGTTCAGCGACGGGTCCAGCCGCAGCCGGGTGCCCTCGGGGACCCGGCCCGCGGACGTGTCGAAGCCGTCGCTGCGCGTCGCCGGCCAGCTCACCTCCGTGTGCGTGCCGGGAGCGGGCAGGTGCAGCGCGATGGCGTGGTCGATGACGCCGGACTGCACGTCCTTGATGCCGATCGTGCCACCCGCGATGGCCAGGCCGCTGGCGCTGGCCCCGAACGTGCCGGGGAACTGCCCCTGGCTGTGCGAGACGCCGTCGATGCGCCCGCCCCAGCAGGCGCTCCACTGGCCGTCGACCTGCTTGGCGATCCAGAACTCCCAGAGCTGGTCGGTCGAGGGGGAGTAGATGGTGAGCTGGCTGTCGGTGCCCTTGGCGGGCACGGCGTCGGCGGGGATCGGGACCTGGTTGAACTGGCCCCCGGGGCCGAGCAGGTCCTTGGGCGTCCAGCTCCAGCCCTGGCAGTTGCTCCACCGCACGTCCACCCGCGGCTGGTTGGCGGGCACCGTGTAGACGCTGGTGCTGTAGCTGTAGGCGTTGAACGCGGCGACGCCGCCGTAGTACTTCGCCACCTGGTCGGTGACGTTCTGCACCATGGCGGGGGAGTTCTCGTGCACCGGCGCGCTGCGCACGTCCTTGCGCCACGCGGTGCCGGGGCTGAAGACGCCACCGGCGGGCATCTGCGCGCTCGTCACGGGGGCGATGGCGGTGCCGGTCCCGGTCGTCGCCTGCGCCGCGACCCCGGGGACGAAGGGGAGCAGGGAGGCGGTGACCGCGGTGGTGGCTGCGGCGAGCAGGCGCGTGCGGAACAAGGCATCTCCCGGGCGGTGAGGGGATCGTGCGGACCCCCATCGCTTCGGTCCCGCGCCGCGCACCCTTCGCCGCCGGGGGGTGCAATCACCCGCGCGGGAGGTTTGGCGCTCACCGTTCGCACACGCCCCGCACGACGTCGCCGGGATCGGGCCGGTGCACCGTCACCCGGACGGCGGGCCCGGTGACGGTGACTGTGAGCAACCGCTGGGCCGCAGGCACCGCACGCCGCCCACGCACCGTCACGGTGCCGCGGTGCAGCCCGGAACGGGCGCTCAGCCCGGGCCGGTCCCCGCGGGCTCGCCCGGCGCCGGGCGGCGGTGCTTGACCACCCGTGCCGGGTTGCCGGCGACGACGGTGTACGGCGGGACGTCCACCGTCACCACCGAGGCCGCGCCCACCACGCTGCCGCGCCCGATCCGGCGGCCCGGCAGGATCGTCACCCCGGCGCCGATCCACACGTCGTCCTCGATGACGATCGTCCGCTCGGGCCGGAACCCCTGCTGGGCCATGGGCAGCTCCAGCGAGGCGGTCTCGTGCCCCGCCGCCAGCAGCACGCAGCGCGGGCCCATCATGACGTCCGCCCCGATGGTCACCGGGCCGATGACGAGCGCGTCCATGCCGATCGCGGAGCGGTCGCCCAGGACGATGCCCCGGCCGGAACCGAACCAGGCGCCGTGCTCCACGTTCACGTCCCGCCCGCACCCGTCCAGCATCCGGCGCGCCAGCGCCGCCCTGATGCGCCGCGCCGCCCGCCCCCCCGGCCGCGGGGACCAGGGCAGGTGCCGGGCGAAACCCAGGTACGCGGCGGCCGCCAGCGCCCGTCGCGGTGCTGCGGTCATGGTCGCGATCCTCCCCGCCGGACCGGCACGCCGCCGCTGCCGAGGTCGCCGGTCACCAGGTGCGGGCGCAGCGCGATGCCCGCGATCGTCCAGACCAGGAAGTTCGGGAACGGGTACGGGTTGGGGCTCAGCAGCACCGGGAACGTCCACAGGCACACCGACGCCACGGCGAGCAGGCGCCACTGCCCGTGCTCCGCGCCCCGCGGGCGGCGCAGGGCCGCGGCGGCCGGCCCCAGCAGCGCGGCGGCCACCCACAAGGCGGCGCCGGGCAGCCCCAGTTCCGCGGCCCGGGCCAGCACCACGTTGTGCGCCTCGATCCGCACGCTGGTCACGGGGTAGTTCGCGCTCTGGCGGACGAAGTCGGGGCTGACCTCGATGAAGCGCACCCACCCCACACCGGTGAGCGGGTGCTCCTGCACCACCCGCAGCGCCGCGACGTTCGTGTTCGAGCGGTCGTCGACGGAGCGGGTGGTGCCCGCCCGCTCCGTCACGCTCTCCTGCAACCCGGGCACCGCGGCCAGGACGGTGAGCACCGCCACCGCCCCGCCCGCCAGGACGAGCGGCAGCCAGCGCCGCAGCCGCGCCGACACCAGGCACGTCACGACCACCGCGACGGCCGTCCCCAGCCACACCGACCGCGTCAGGGGCAGCACCACCCCCGCCGGGGCCAGCACCACCACCACCAGGGACACCGCCCGCCAGCCGCCGCGGAACCGGGCGGTGCCCAGGACGGCGGCGAACGCGCACAGCGCGATGGCCATGCCCATGGCCTCGGAGGCCACGAAGGGCCCGCGGGCGCGCCCGAAACCGATCCCGACGGTGGGGTCGAGGATGTAGCGCGGCCACACCAGCGAGGCGGGTCCCGCCTTCTCGAAGAGCGCCGTCAGCTCCAGGTACAGCCCGACGAGCACCAGCGAGCGCAGCAGCAGGTCGCGGCGGGCCGTGGTGGCGAAGACGACGGGTGCCACGCAGAGCAGCAGGAACGGCACGACGAGCCGGTCCAGCAGCGCGAAGAAGCCGTAGGGCGTCAGCAGCGTCCCGTGCGCGGCGGCCGACCAGGCCGTCAGCGCCGCGGTCGCCGCCATCACGACGTGCACGGCCCGCAGCCGGGGGCGCCCGCCGGCCCGCCAGGCCACGGGGTCCAGCAGGAGCAGCAGCATCCCGGCGCCGAACAGCAGGCGGTCGGGGCCGACGGGCAGGCCGAGGCCGGAGGTCTGGCCTGAGAAGACGCTCAGCACGAGGGAGCCGACGAAGCACCACACGTACGCCGGGTGCGCGGTCGCCACCCGGCGCAGCAGGCCCCCGGTCGACGGGCCGCCGGTCGACGGGCCACCGGCGGCGGTGGCCGCGGCGGGCATCAGCGCCTGCTGGCGTGCTCGGCGAGCCTGCTCCGCTCCGGCTCGGCGGGCAGGTGGACACCCGCGGGCCGGCGCCGCGGCCGGCGCCGCTCGCGCGCGGAGGCCGCGATCAGCGCCAGCACGAGGCCGCCGCCGAGCCCGGCCACCCCGAAGCGCGTCATCTGGGAGGTGCGCTGGTCGGTGGTGACGACCCCGTCGCTGATCATGCGCAGGCCCTCGGCGGAGCGCACCGACGTCTCGGCGGCCTGGTAGCGCTGGCCCGTGGCGGTCTGCTGGACCTTGGCGACGGACAGCGCGCTCTGCGCGTCGGTGAGGCGCTGCTGCGCCTCGGCCAGCTCGTCGTCGGAGGTGTCCTCGTCGGCGGCGAGGTCGTCGAGCTGCTGCTGGGCCACCCGGACCTGCGTGTCGAACGTCGCCACGTCCCGCGACAGCCGGGTGTACTCGTCGAGCAGCTCGGTGGGCTGCTGGGTCGAGAGGGCGTTCACCCGGTCGGTGAGGTCCCGCGCCACGGTCGTCGCGCCGCGCTGGGCGACGTCCCGGTCGGTCCCGGTCACCTCGACGCGGATGATGCTGGACTCGGGGATCGGGGACGCGGCGACGACCTGGACCGTGTCGGCGCCCGCGCCGATGACCTGGCCCAGCAGGGCCTCGGCCTGCTGCTCGTTGACGTAGCGGGCCAGGTCCGCGGCGAGCTGCTGGGTGGCCTGGGAGTAGCCGGCCACCACGCGCGCGTCGAGGCTGGTGCTGCCGACGGCCACCCGCGACTCGGCGACGTACGTGGCCGGGGTGGTGGAGCTGGCCCCCACACCCGCCGCCAGCCCCAGCAGCCCGAGCCCGACGCCCCACCACCACCGCCGCGCGAGGGCGGTGAGCGGGCTGGCGGGCGCCGTGGTGGGATCCGGTGCGTTCACGAGGCGGCTCCGTCCGCTGGTGGCCCGAAGCGGGGTGGCGCCCGGTCGGCGCACTGCTCCCGGTGTTCGGCTGGTTGCTGAGCGTACTGGTTCGTGTGGGGTTCGCGGCCCGGACATGATGCGCGCCCGGCGGCCGCGATGGCGAGCGGAACCCGCGGCGGCCTCCGCCGGGACCGCCGCGGGCGCGGGTGGGAGCATCGCGGCGTGGTGGATGCGCGTGGCGTGACGGGTCCGGACGCGGACGAGGTGGCGGACGCGGACGAGGTGGCGGACGCGGACGAGGTGGCGGACG